>JACCXG010000463.1 GCA_013697225.1 Acidobacteriota bacterium | reverse complement strand
CGGCCGTTTCTGGTGATGGAACTGCTCGAAGGGGAGACCCTGCGCCAGCGCCTCTCTTCCCGCCGGCCACCTGGCGCGGCGGAGGCGCTGCACATCCTGCGCGGCGTCTGCTCCGCTGTCAGCGCGGCACACAGCCAGGGGCTCGTTCATCGTGACCTGAAGCCCGAGAACATCTTCCTGCAGCGGCACCCGAGCGGCGTGGTCCCGAAGGTGCTCGACTTTGGCTTGGCAAAGACCTTCGACGCGCATCGATCGTTCGGGCGCTCCACCGCGAAGGGGACCAGCGCAGGCCTGCTGGTGGGCACCCTCGAGTACATGGCCCCCGAACAGGTGGCCGGCGACGATGTGGACCCGGGGTGGGATATCTGGGCGCTGGGGGTGATTACATACGAGATGCTCGCGGGGAGGCACCCGTTCCGGCGAAAGGTAGCATTTGCCGGGGACGAAACAGCCGCCGAGTTCGTTGCCGATGGCGCTGCCGAGGGTGAGAAGCTCTCTGGTGCGGTCACCGCACTGCTCGACACGTCACTCTCGACGGACCCGGCCGCGCGCCCGCGCGACGCCCTCGACTTCCTTGCTGCGTGCGAGCGGCTCCTGGTCTGATGGCGCAACAGGGAGGGGGCCGGTTCGCCACGACGCGCTGGTCGATGGTCAACGCCGCCGCTCACCAGTCCGATGTGCGGTCGGCTCGGGCTCTCGACGAGCTCTGTCAGATTTACTGGCCGCCACTGTACGGCTATCTCCGCGGACGCGGCCACGACCCCGACAAGGCGCAGGATCTCACCCAGGGGTTCTTCGCCCGTCTTCTGGAGACCGACAGCATCCGGTCTGCGGATCCCGCACGTGGACGCTTCCGTGCGTTCCTGCTCACTGCCCTCAAACGGTACGTGATCAACGAGTACGAGCGGGAAACGTCAGCCCGCCGCGGTGGACGCCACGTGCGCCTGTCGCTCGACTTCGAAGAGGCGGAGCGGACGTATTCCCTCGAGCGCCGCCACGACGACACCCCGGAGCGCGTGTTCGACCGCAAGTGGGCGGCCATCGCGCTCGACCGCGCACTTCAGCGCCTTCTTGAGGAGTGCAGGTCCGCAGGCAAGGGGCGCCTTGCAGACGTGCTGTTGCCATACCTCACAGACGCCGGCGCCCTGCCGTCGTACCGCGAGGCCGCCGCGGAACTCCAGCTGACCGAAGGGGCGGTAAAGTGGCGGTGCACCGGCTCCGGCAACGCTTCGGCGCCATCCTGCGGCTCGAGATTGGCGAAACCGTGCTGCAGCCCGAAGAGATAGAGGACGAGATGCGCGAGCTGCTTCGCGTCGTGTCGGGGTGAGCCGGGGTGGCCTGCCTTCGTCACCCCACGGCCGCGACTCACCGCAACTTCTGCGCGGCATGCCTGCTGGAGGAAGCGCTGGCGCCCGGGAACGGCAGTGAAGCCGGGCCCCTTGTCTGGACCGGGGAGAAGCAGGCACCCGGGATGCCGCCGTTGAGCATTCAGGTGCCGCTCGGCAGAAGCCCTTCGAGTTCGGTTTTCCTTGTCCGTACGGAGGAGCTCGTCCCCCGGCTCCTGAGGCTCAAGACGTGGCACGTGCGGGCTCCTGACGGGTTCCTTGCCCGCTTTCAGGAATTGAAGGAAAGCCTCGCGAGCTGGAACGACGGAGGGATTGATCCTCCTCTCGCCGCGGGCCTTGACGCTGCCGGTTGCCCATCGGTGCTGACCGAGTTCAGACAGGGACTGCCAATCCTCGACCGGGTGAGGTCCGGGGCGCTCGGTCAGGAAGCTGCCGTGGCGCTCCTCCAGCCGCTCATGGCGCTGACGCGTGCCGCCCACGAACGCGGGCTCGTTCACGGCTCCATCGGGCCCGGCAACGTGATCGTCCAGCCTGATGCCGCCACGGCCTGCCTGCTGGATTTCGGGCTCGTCCGCCTCCTCGATGGCTCCGCCCGTCAGGGCCTGTCCCCCTCGGCAGACCTCGCCGGCTGGGATGCGCTGGCCCGCGCACTGCGGGCGCCCCCCGCCGACCCTCCCCGGCACACCCTGTAACCTCCGGCCGGTTCTCCTGAAGTAGGTGGTGTGCGCAGCCGTCATGCGCGCGACATCAGGGAGGACCCATGAGCATTCGCAGAACCGTCATTCTTCCGGCCGCCGCGCTGCTGGCCGTCGTCACCACCACCGTGCCGGGTGCAGCCCAGGAGCGCTACGACCGCATCGTCGTATTCGGGACCAGCCTGTCGGACTCCGGCAACGCGTTCGCGCTCAGGGGGGGCACGGCCACGCCGCACGATTACAAGCTCGATCCGCTGCTGGTCCCGAGTGTGCCGTTCGCGCGCGGCGGTCACCACTTCAGCAACGGCGCGACATGGGTCGAGCAGTTTGCGCGGGGGATGGGGCTGGCGGGGACCGTGCAGCCGGCGTTCCGCTCACGGAGCACCAACGCGACGAACTATGCGGTGGGCGCCGCGCGTGCCTACGAGGACGGCAAGAATTTCAATCTTGCCCAGCAGGTGAACGCGTTCCTCGAGGACTACGGCGGGGTGGCTCCGTCCGGTGCGCTTTACGTGATCGAGATGGGGGGGAACGACATCCGTGACGCGCTCGTTGCGTATTCGAGCGGGATGAATGGCGGGGCCATCCTGCAGGCGGCGAACGTCGCGATCATGCAGAGCATTTTGGACCTGTATCAAGCGGGCGCAAGGAACTTTCTCGTCTGGCGTGCCCCGGACATCGGCCTGACCCCGGCGGTTTCCCAACTAGGATCGCAGGCGGTTGGATTAGCCACCCAGCTGGCGTTTGCATTCAACGCCGGACTGGACAGCGTTGTGGGTTCGCTCTCCGGGCTTCCGGAGATCAGCTTCGCGCGGCTGGACGCCACTCGGTTGATCGGCAATCTCGTGGCGCACCCGGCCGCGTTCGGGTTGACGAATGTCACGAGAACCTGCATCACACCGGACGAACCGCCGTTCGCCTGCCAGAATCCCGACGAGTTCCTGTTCTGGGACGGGATTCATCCGACGAAGGCCGTGCACGGGATCGTGGCGCAGGAAGCCCTCGCCGTGCTGATGAACTGAGACTATACGAACTGGGGGAGGAGGCGGCCTCGAGGCGGCCTCCTCACCGCTTCTTCCCCGAGCCCGAGTGCCCCGGACGGTTGACGCTCTTCCGTGCGCCTGACGATTGCCCGCCTGACGTAGTCCCTCGCCCACGCGGCGCGTCGGCCTTCGCTCCCTTGCCGCGGCCGGAGGCCGGCGCCTTGGCGGACGGTGCACGTGGCGCACCGATTTCCCCGGTGCTCTCGGATGTCGTCCGGGTGCGGCCCCTCGACGCTGTGCCACGCGCGCGGCCGCCACGGCCTCCGCCTCCGCCACCGATCGTCTCGTCAGCGGCCTCGCGGGCTCCACCCCTGACCTGCG
>JACCXG010000460.1 GCA_013697225.1 Acidobacteriota bacterium | reverse complement strand
CACGTTTCGACCGGTTGCGGGCGGAGCAGGAGCTCCGCGAGGCCCGGGGGCTCGCAACATCGGCAGCCGTCGAGCTCGCCGAAGCACGAGCGGGCCTCGTGGCCATGCTGCCGCGGGACGTTTCAGTAGGGCGAGTTCCTGCGCGGACCGATCTCGACGAGCCGCCGGTGCTGCCAGATGCCTTGATGACACGTGCCGTGGCGGGGCGAGCCGAACTCCGCGCGCTCCAGCGTTCAGCGGAGCGAGCGGATTTCGAAGCCGAGGCTGCGCGCCGCTCGCGCCTTCCCGCACCGAGTGTGTTCGGCGGTCTCAAGCGGGCGGATGACGGCGCTGGTCGCGTGCGAGGCGGGGTGTTCGGCCTGAGCGTATCCGTACCGCTGTTCGACTCCGGCAGCCGGGAGGCCGCCCGCTGGGGGGCGGAACGCGCACGTGTCGAGGCCGAGCGTGCGTCAATCGAGCACCAGATTCGCGTCGAGATCACCCGTACCTCCGAGGCGCTTGCGCTTCGGCAGTCCGCTCTGGCGGATGACGCCCCCGCGGCGGCGGACGAGCTCATCCAGATCGCGGAGGTCGCCTATCGCGAAGGTGAAATGGGCGTCCTCGAGCTGCTGGACGCCTTCCGGACGGCGGCACGGGCACGAGCTCGAAGCCTCGAGCTGCAGCGGGACGCGCGTCTGGCTCAGATCGCGCTCGAACGCGCAGTAGGAGACGTTCTGTGGCCGTGAAGCACCTCTGGATCCTCGCCGTCGTGTGTTTCCTCGCATCCGGGTGTAACCGGTCCGCACCGCCGCCGGCTGCAGTCGAGGAAGAACCGGAAGCGCTGAGCGTCACCCGCTGGACGGATCGAACCGAGCTCTTTGCCGAGTACCCGCCACTGACGCTCGGCGCGAGTTCGCGGTTTGCCATCCACCTGACACGGCTCGACACGTTCAAGCCTTTGACGGAAGGGCGGGTCGAAGTGCACCTCCGCGGCGGGTCGAGCCCACCGGAAGTGTTCGGGGTGGATGGGCCATCCCGCCCCGGGATCTTCGGGGTGGACGTGACGCCTGGCCACGCCGGCAGGCGCGAGCTCGTGATCGTGCTTCGTGCGGGCGCCCTGGACGACGAGCACCGTGTTGGCGAGGTCGACGTGCACCCGGACGCTGAAGCCGCACGGGCTGCAGCGGAACACGGCGCGGAGGAAGCGGAGGGCATCAGCTTCCTCAAGGAGCAGCAATGGAGCCTGGATTTCGGGACGGCCGTGGTGGGCGAAGAAGCCATCCGCGAATCCATTCGCGCACCGGCGCGACTCGAAGCGAGGCCGGGAGGAGCCGCCGACGTCGTCTCACCGATCGACGGGCGGTTGACGCGTGTGCTGGACCTGCCCCTTGGCGCCGGCGTGACTCGCGGCCAGGAGCTGGCGCGCCTGCTGCCGCCGCCGGCGGTCCCTGGCGATCTTCCGCAGCTCCAGCGCGCGCGCAGCGACGCGCAGACCGCGATGGCCCTGGCGGCGCGTGACCGCGAGCGCGCCGAGCGGTTGACGCAAGCCGGCGCGGCCCCCGACAAGCGGCTCGACGAAGCACGCGGCGCCGAAGAGCAGGCGAAGGCACGGCTCGCCGCAGCGGAGGCGAGCCTCGCGCAGTACAACGCCGCCCGGGGTGGAGAGACCGCTGACGCTGACGGCCGGTTCGTGATTCGTGCGCCGCTGAGTGGCGTCATCGCGCAGCGGGATGCCGCGACCGGTGCCAACGTCACGGCAGGCACGGTCCTGTTCCGTGTCGTCGACGCCGCACGCATTCATGTCGTCGGCCAGATGGCGGAAGCCGATGCCTTTCGATCGCGAGACGTGACCGGGGCCGAGGTCGAAGTTCCAGGGCGTGAGGACCGGCTGCCCGCGGGGCCTCTGTCAGGAGTCGGCAAGGTGCTCGATCCGCAGTCCCGTACCCTCCCGATCACGTTCGCCTTCGATAATCGCCCGCACGGTCTGCCCGTGGGCCAGTCGGTGTTCCTCCACCTGCTGACGGACATGACCGCACCGCGCCCGGCCGTTCCGGCCGCCGCCGTCGTGGACGACGCGGGACGGCCGAGTGTCTTCGTGCAGCGTGAGGGTGAAACCTTCGAACGCCGGCCCGTGGTGCTCGGCCCCCGCAGTGGCGGCCTGGTGCAGGTTGTGGACGGTGTGCGGCCCGGAGATCGCGTCGTGACAAAAGGGGCGTATCTGGTACGGCTGGCATCCCTCTCCACAGCCGTTCCGGCGCATGGGCACGTGCATTGAGCGAGGCGAACCATGGTTGACGGGTTGATCCGCTGGTCGCTGGCGAACCGCACGATTGTCGTCGCGCTCGCCGCGGCATTCCTCCTGTGGGGCGGCTGGACGGCCTCGCGCATTCCGCTCGATGTCCTGCCCGATCTGACGGCGCCGACCGTCACCATCCTTGCCGAAGCGCCTGGGATGGATCCACTCGAAATCGAGTCGCTGGTGACCGTTCCGATCGAGTCCGCGCTGAACGGCGCCGCCGGCGTGCGTCGCGTCCGGTCCGCCACCGCGGTGGGCGTCGCTGTCGTCTGGATCGAGTTCGACTGGGGTCAGGAAATCAACCGCGCACGCCAGACCGTCACCGAGCGACTGACGTTGGTTTCGGGCTCACTGCCGCCGAACGTGGAGCCGCCTTTCCTGGCCCCCGTGTCGTCCATCATGGGCGAAGTCCTGTTCGTGGACGTCGAGTCCGACCGGCACTCGCCCATCGAGCTTCGGACCGCTGCCGAGACAATCGTGCGGCGGCGATTGCTGGCAGTCCCAGGCGTATCGCAGGTGATCGCCACGGGCGGCGAGCAGAAACAGTACGAGGTCGTGCTGGACCCTGCCCGCCTGGCGGCGCACAGCGTCACACTCGAGCAAGTCGGGCAGGCGCTCACCGCCGCGAACCGCAATACGACTGCCGGGTTCCAGGTGGCCCAGGGGCAGGAGTACCTGGTGCGCGGCCTCGGCCGGCTCACCGGCACCGAGGCGATTACAGCCGTTCCCGTGAAGACCACCGACTCGACGCCTGTGCTGATCGGCGACCTCGGCACCGTGCGCCAGGGGGCTGCCATCAAGCGCGGTGACGCATCCCATAACGGGCGGCCGGCGGTGATCCTCGGCATCCAGAAGCAGCCCGCCGTGAACACGCTGGAGTTGACGCGGCAGATCGAGCTGACGCTCGACGACATCCAGCAGGCGCTGCCCGAGGGCATGCGGATTCACCGCGACCTGTTCCGGCAGGCGGACTTCATCGAGGGGTCGCTCAACAACCTGTTCATCCGTCTGCTGGAAGGCGCCGGCCTCGTCATTCTCGTCGTGGTCGTGTTCCTGATGAATGGCCGCGCGGCGCTGATCACGCTGCTGGCGCTGCCGCTCTCGCTGCTGGCGGCCATTGTCGCAATGGACCGGTTCGGGCTCACGCTCAACACCATGAGCCTGGGCGGACTCGCCATCGCGATTGGAGAGCTGGTGGACGACGCCATCATCGACGTGGAAAACGTCGCCCGCCGCCTCCGCGAGAACGCAGGCGTGCCGGAATCGGAGCGCCTCCCCGTCCTGACCGTCGTCTACCGCGCGAGCACGGAGATCCGCCGGTCGGTGGTGTTCGCCACCGTGATCGTGGCGGTCGTCTTCCTGCCCCTGTTCGTGCTGGGCAGCGTGGAAGGGCGGCTGCTGCGGCCGCTCGCGTTCGCGTATGTGGTGGCGCTGGGCGCGTCCCTCGTGATTGCCCTCACCCTGACCCCTGTGCTCTGCTCGTGGCTGCTGCCTGGATCCAGGCTCATCTCCGCGGGTGCGGAGCCTGCCTTCACGCGTCGCCTCAAGGCCGCGTACGAACGCGGGCTGGGGCATGCGTTCCGGTTTCGCGGTGTAGTCATTGCCGCCGCGGCGGCTCTTCTTGTTGCGGCGGTGGCCGGAGTGCTGGCGGCGGGGCGGACGTTTCTTCCGGAATTCAACGAGGGTGCCCTGACCGTCAGTGCCGTGACGATTCCGGGGACGAGCCTCGAGGATTCGAACGCGCTCGGCAGCGCCCTGGAGCGGCTCATGCTGAGCGTTCCCGAAGTGGCGTCGACCGCTCGACGGACGGGCCGGGCGGAGCTGGACGAACACGTGCAGGGTGTCGAGTCGGCAGAAATCGACGTTCGTCTGTCGATGAACGATCGGCCACGCGAGGCCGTCCTCGAAGAGCTCCGGCAGAAAGCGTCCCTGCTCCCGGGAACGAATGTCACCATTGGCCAGCCGATCTCCCACCGCATCGATCACATGCTGTCCGGAACACGGACGAACATCGCCGTGAAGATCTTTGGCGACGATCTGCAGGTGCTGCGGCAGCTCGCAGGCCAGGTCGAAGCGGAAATGTCGCAGGTGGCAGGCGTTGTTGACCTGTCGACGGAAGCGCAGGCCCACATCCCGACGCTCGATGTCCGCGTCGATCCTGCAGCGGCGGCACGTCACGGACTCGAAACCGGCGTTGTCGCGGAGGCGCTGCAGGCCGCCCGCGTCGGCCGCCACGCTGGTCAGATCCTCGAGGGACAGGTGGCGTTCCCCGTGGTGGTCCGGTACGCCATCAGGGACTCGACCGACTGGGAATCGATCGGGAGCACGCCGATCCAGACTCCCGACCGCCGTCAGATTCCACTTTCGGCAGTCGCGACGATTCAGCGGGACCTGGGCCCCAACTTCGTGATGCGTGAGAACGTGCAACGGCGCATCGTGGTACAGAGCAACGTGAGCGGCCGCGACCTGCGGGGTGTCGTGAACGACATCCAGGCGAGGATTGCGCAGAACGTCAGCATGCCTCAGGGCTATCGTGTCGAGTATGGAGGGCAGTTCGAGAGCGAAGCGGACGCCTCCCGGCAGCTGCTGTGGCTGTCGCTGGGGGTCATCGTCGCGATCTTCTTCATCCTGTCCTCAGCCTTTGGATCGGCGCGGGACGGGCTGCTGATCATGTTGAATCTGCCCCTGGCGCTGATCGGCGGCGTGGTGGGCGTGTACCTGGCGGGCGGGGTCCTGTCTGTCGCGTCGATCGTCGGGTTCATCACGCTGTTCGGCATCGCGACGCGGAACGGCATCATGCTGGTGTCGCACATTCGTCACCTGTGGGAGCACGAGGGAGTGGCCGATTTCAGGACCGCGGTCGTCCGGGGGGCCACCGAGCGGCTCGTGCCAATTCTGATGACGGCACTGGCTGCGGGACTGGCGCTGGTGCCGATCGCACTCTCTGCCGGTGAGCCAGGGTCCGAGATTCAGGCGCCGATGGCGATGGTAATCATGTTCGGGCTCCTCAGTTCGACGGCCCTGAACATGATTGTGGTTCCCATCCTTTACGAGCGCTTCGGGCGGCCGGCGGCCTGAAGCGCCGGCTGACGGTGTACGCCATGAGGCCGTACAGTCCCACGAGGCGCAAGCAGCAACCCCAGCCGGGCAAACGCGCCGCGCAATCGCATCGCGAAGAGTCTCGCTGACGATGGGGACGAGCACCGCCAGCAAGGATTTCCGCGCGCGGGCCTGGTGTTTCGCCATGTGTTCTCCTTGACGTCCTGCAAAGAAGCGGCGCATTCTTGTCGAACACCTAGGAGAGAAGCTGCGTATATGGCCAAGAGCATGGACCTGCTGCAAGGCACACTCGATCTGCTGATCCTGAAGGCGCTCGCGCTCGGGCCGATGCATGGCTATGGCGTGTCGCTGCGTATCGCGCAGCTTTCGAAAGCGGGACTTCAGGTACAGCAAGGGTCGTTGTACCCGGCGCTGCACCGGCTGGAACAGCACGCCTGGATCCAGAGCGAATGGGGTACGAGTGACAACAACCGCAAGGCGAAGTTCTATTCATTGACCCCCGCCGGCCGGAAGCAGCTGGACGTCGAGACGGCGAACTGGGCGCGCGTGGCCGAGGCGGTCGGCCTGGTGCTCGGGGCGCAGGAAGTGTAGGAGCACGTCGTGAAAACAACCGGAGTGCGCTGGATAGACATGCTGCGGTTACGGTGGCGGTCGCTGTCACGGCGCAACCGGCTGGAAGATGAGCTCGATGACGAACTTCGGTTCCACTTCGAGAGCCTCATCGAGCGATTCACAACCGACGGCCTGCCCCCGGCCGAGGCCCGCCGGCGCGCCGGGCTGGACATCGGCGGCATGGAAGCCGTGAAGGAGAACTGCCGCGACAGCCGCGGCGTGTCGGCGCTCGAGAACCTTGGCCGCGATGTCGTGTACGCATGGCGGGCGATGAAGAAGAGTCCGGGCTTCGTCCTCACGGCGGCGGCCGCCATCGCGCTGGGCATCGG
Organism: Acidobacteriota bacterium; assembly: GCA_013697225.1. Lineage (GTDB taxonomy): Bacteria > Acidobacteriota > Vicinamibacteria > Vicinamibacterales > 2-12-FULL-66-21 > JACCXG01. The sequence goes on along the minus strand of JACCXG010000460.1, from coordinate 2,929 downwards.
CGTGAACATCGCCCTGTTTTCCCTCGTGTACTCGCTGATGTTCCGCGCCTTGCCGGTTTTCGATCCGGACTCGTTCCGGAACGTTCACATCGCGACGTTCGGCGAGGGCAACCGATCCGGCTATGGCACGCCGTACAACGTGTCGTGGCACGAGTTCAACTACATCCGTAAGGCTGCGAAGACGGCGGAGATCGGCGGTCTCGCCGAAGTGGAGATGAGCCGCAAGGGTGATGCGCGCAGCGCCCGCGCGCAACTCGTATCGGAGAACCTGCTGTCTCTGATCGGCAGCCGCCCCGTTCTGGGGCGCTTCTTCGCACCCGAGGAGGCCTCGCAGCCAGGCTCCGCAGCTGTGACTGTGCTGAGCCATAGGGCCTGGCAGCATTGGTTTGCCGGAACGGCGGACATTGTCGGCCACACCATCGTGCTGAACCGCCAGCCCTTCACGATTGTCGGCGTCGCCGACGAGCGGACCACCGGTCCCGTGCTGATTGTCCCGGACTTGTGGATTCCGCTCACGATGCAGGCCTTGACGAGATCGGGCGAACCGTTGATCGACATCGCGACGAGTGGCTGGATTCAGGTATTCGCGCGGCGCAAGCCAGGCTACGACGACGGCGCGTTGCGCGCGGAGATGCAGGTGCTGGCCCAGCAATCACTGCAGCCGCATCTGCCGAAGCGGAAGGCGCAGGTCAGCGTCGAGTCGGGCGCCTACTTCAACTTTCCGTTCGTGAAACAGCGGTTCAAACCCATGTTCGCCATCGTGACGCTTGCCGTATCGCTCGTGCTGATCGTGGCGTGCGCGAACGTGGCGAACATGCTGCTCGCGCGCGGTCTTACCCGCCGGCGTGAGATCGCGATCCGGTTGTCGATCGGCGCCGGGCGGGCACGGCTGCTGCAGCAACTGCTCACCGAGAGCGTGATGCTCGCGATCGTCGGAGGCGCAGGCGGTTTGTTTCTCGCCTGGGGCGGAGCGCGGCTGCTGGTCGGCATGATTCCGGCGGAGAGCATCGGCCGGCACCAGCTGGATTCCTCGCCGGACCTGATTGTGCTGCTCTTCACGCTCGGGGTCGCCGTGCTGACCGGGCTCGTCTTCGGTCTACTGCCGGCATTGAGCTCGCTTCGATTCGATCTCACGCCAGCGCTGAAGACGGAAGGACTGGAAGAGCACGGCCGCGGCGGGCGCAGGCGGCTGCAGAACCTTCTCATCGGCGTGCAGGTTGCGGTCTGCCTGGTGCTGCTGGTGAACGCGGCACTGCTGTTGAGAGGTTTCACGCACGCGCTGCAGCTCGATCCGGGGCAGAGCACGCGGAACATTCTGATCACCGGCTTCGACCTCCGCCAGCAGCAGTACACGGCCGAGGAGTCGGCGCGTTTCATGAATACGCTGCGGGAAACCATCGCGGCTTCGCCCGGAGTGGTGTCCGTGTCCAATACCTTCATCGAGCCACTGCACGATCAGTGCGGCAATATGGCCCGGATCCCCGATGGCGACACGGCTGCGCGCGAGGTGAAGACGTCGTGCGATGAGGTTGGGACGGACTTCTTCCGCACCGCGGGCATCCGCCTGCTGCAGGGCCGCGAGTTCACGCAGGCCGAGATGTTCAACACGGCCCGAGTAGCCGTCATCGACGAGCGGCTTGCCCGCGATCACTTCGGCTCTCCCATGAATGCTGTGGGCGCAGTCATCCGGCTTGGGCAGCGGGCCGACTCCGACCATGAGATTGTCGGGGTGGCCGCCAGCGTGCGCTCGCTCGACCTGAACCGTGTGGCATACGGCAGGGTGTACACGCCCATGCGGGGACTTCGGAACAATGAAGGCAAGCTTCTGGTTGCCTACACGGGGCCGGCAGGCGATATCGACAAGGCGATCCGAGCAGCCGTTGCTTCCCTCGACCCCAACGTGACGCCGCACACCAAACGCATCGAGGAAAGCATCCGCTCCGCCCTGCTGCCGGCGCGGATGGCGGCTGCGGCGGCCAGCGCACTCGGCGGTCTCGCGCTGATCCTCGCCTGTACCGGAGTGTACGGCCTCGTGTCGTTCGCGGTCAGCCGACGGCGGCGCGAGGTCGGCATTCGCATGGCTCTGGGAGCGGATCGCGTGTCGGTCATGCGGCTGGTCGTCTGGCAGGGCATGAAGCCGGTGGCAGTCGGCGGGATCGCGGGACTCCTGCTGGCCGGAGCCGCGGCGCAGGCGGTGCGCGCCATGCTCTATGGAATCAGCCCGCTCGATCCGCTGTCATTCGGATCGACGGCGTTACTGCTGGCGTGTGTTGCGGCGGCCGCGGCGGCCATTCCGGCTCGCGGCGCGCTGCGGGTGGATCCGGCTGTGACGCTGAGACACGACTGACCGATGTACCCGGACGGGCGTCGCCAACCACCGCTGGCTCGGACGACGCGGGCAGTGTGCCCGCGGCTCCGGCGAGCAGCAGGGGGTAACCTCAGCCCACTCTGGACCTGGCGTCCTTCACCATCGCGACCCGCCAGCCCCATGGGATTATTGGCGGGATGGCGATGGGCGTGATGGCAATGATGCACCCGCTGATTCCTGAACAGATGCCGGCTCCGGGTGCATTCATGTCGAACAGGGGTGCGATGGGGGCATGGCGGAGATGGTGCTGCACATCGTCTATGGCGCCGTTGTGATCGATGAGGTCCCTGAACCCGCCACGGGCATTCCCGCGGCAGACACACGCCCGTGGTCTGGAAGGCACCTGGCGTTCGGCGCCACTCTGAGGTAGTACTCCAAGGATTGGATCGAGCCGTCTGAAAGCAGGCGACCCTGCGGCAGGACGACAGCTCGCCGTACGATTGCCAGATACGGTCGCATTTATGAGAATCACTCGATGGAATGCCCGGGGTGACGTGATGCCACATCGGCTGTCAGCGCTACTCGTCAGCTCTCTCCTGGTCGTACCCGGTTGCCAGCGCG
>JACCXG010000421.1 GCA_013697225.1 Acidobacteriota bacterium | reverse complement strand
CTCTGACCGAGATGATCCCGTTCAAGGACATGCTCACCGAGCCGCAGATCTGGCAGCTCGTCAGTTATGTCCGCACCGCCGCCGGAAGCATGAAGCCCAAGCCGGAGTTCGTGGCGCAGCCGGACGGTGTCGTCATCAACTCGGAGAAGCACACCTTCAAGATGGAGGTGGTCGCTACGGGTCTGGAAACGCCGTGGGGCATGGCGTTTCTGCCTGACGGGCGCATGCTGGTCAGCGAGCGTCCAGGGCGCCTGCGCATCATCGAGAACGGGAAACTGCTGCCGCCGGTGACCGGGACGCCCAAGGTGTGGGAGCGGCAGGATGCCGGTCTGTTCGACGTCGAGGTGCATCCGGACTACGCGAACAACGGCTGGGTCTATCTTGCCTACTCCGAACCGCAGCCGAACTACACGCCACCGCCTCCTCCGCCGGAAGGGGCAACGCCGGCGCCGGCGCCAGGGCCAGGGGGCCGCGGTCCGCAGACCCCGGGCATTCCCTCGATGACGGTGATCGTCCGGGGCAAGATCAACGCGAAGAACGAGTGGGTGGATCACCAGTTCCTCTACCGTCCGGACTCCCCGGACATGTACACGACCAACAACTCCCATTTCGGTTCGCGCTTCACCTTCGACAAGGCCGGCCATCTGTTCTACAGCATCGGCGAACGCGGCGTGATCGAGCTCGCCCAGGATCTCTCCCATCCGGCGGGAAAGATTCACAGGGTCAACGACGACGGGTCGGTGCCGAAAGACAACCCCTTCGTGAACAGGCCCGGTGTGTTGCCCACGATCTGGAGCTATGGACACCGAAACCCGCAGGGGTTCGCGTGGGATCCCGTCTCGGGCCGGCTGTGGTCCTCGGAACATGGCCCGCAGGGGGGAGACGAGATCAACATCATCGAGCCCGGGAAGAATTACGGGTGGGGCGTGGTCACCAGCGGCGTGCAGGCGGGGATCACGAAGCGCGCCGAAGAGGGCATGGAGCAGCCGATCGTCTACTTCACGCCGACAATCGCGCCAAGCGGTATGGATTTCTATACCGGGCCGCACCTGACCGGGTGGAAGAACAACCTGCTCGTCGGCGGCCTTGCCGGGCAGCAGCTGCGGCGGCTCGAGATCAGCGGCAACACGGTGACTCACCAGGAAGTGCTGTTCAACCAGTTCGGCCGCGTTCGTGACGTGAAGGTCGGACCCGATGGCCATCTCTACGTCGCGCTCCAGACCCCCGGCCAGGGGCTCGCGCAGTCCACACCCGGGATCGTCGCACGGCTGGTGCCCGTCAAGTAGGGTTGGCGCGGCACACATGCTTCGGAACGTTTCATGACACCTACTCGCACAGCCCTGGGTCTCTGTCTCTTCCTCTCCTCGTTCGGGGCCGTTCACGTCATGCAGAGCCAGGAGGCGTGGCCCCCCGCCGTCCGCGAGACACCTGAAAAGGCCCCCGTCCTGTCGGCTGAAGAGTCGATGAAGACGCTCGTGCTCCCTCCGGGTTACCGCGTCGAGCTCGTTGCGAGCGAGCCGATGGTGATCGATCCCATAGCGATTGACTTCGACGCTGACGGCCGGATGTACGTGCTCGAGATGCCGGGCTTCATGTCCGAGCCGGGCGGCGGCAATTCCCGGGAGCCGATCAACCGCGTGGTCGTCCTGGAGGACCTCGACGGCGATGGCGCCATGGACAAGCGCACCGTGTTCGCCGAAGAACTGGTACTTCCCCGAAGCTTGAAGGTGCTCGACGATGGTGTGCTGATCGGCGAACCGCCGAATCTCTGGCTGTACAAGGACAAGGACGGGGACCTGAAGTCGGACGCGCGGGAGCTGGTCGCCGACACCTACGGGCGCGCGGCCGGCAGCATCGAGCACAACGCGAACATGGTGTTCTGGGGGCTCGACAACATCATGTACACGTCGGAGCACGACTGGCACCTGCGGATGAGGGACGGGAAGTTCGAGACGATCCCGACCTTGAGCCGCGGCCAGTGGGGCGCCTCGATGGACGACGCCGGACGGATCTATCGGAACGTCAACGACGCACCGCTCTTCGTGGACTTCGTGCCCGCCGGCTACTATGCGCGGAATCCGAATCTGGTCCGCACGCGCGGTCTCTACGAGCCGCTGATTTCCCGGGAGGACTCGACCATCTGGCCCATACGCCAGACGCGCGGCGTCAACCGCGGCTATCGCGATCAGTTCTTCCGCCCTGACGGTTCGTCGATCACGATCCAGGGCGTGGGCACGCCGATCATCTATCGCGGTGACCGGCTGCCCAAGGAGTTGTACGGCGACGCGTTCATCACCGATTCGACGACGAACCTCGTGCACCGGTACAAGCTGATAGACGATGGAGGCGGACGGCTGCGCGCCGTGGGCGGATACGAACGGGGAGAGATTCTTGCCAGCTGGGACGAGCGTTTTCGTCCGGTGAACATGCTCGGCGCCCCCGACGGCACCATGTACGTCGTCGACATGTACCGCGGGATCGTCCAGGAGCAGTTGTACTGGACCGACTTCCTGCGCGACTACATCAATGCTCGCGATCTCGAGCGCCCGGTGCACCTCGGGAGAATCTGGCGGATCACGCACGAAAGCACGAAGCGGGACGTGAGGCCCTCACTGTCGAAGGCCACCCCGCAGGAGCTCGTCAAAACCCTTTCGCACCCGAATGGCTGGTGGCGTGACACGGCGCAGCAACTGCTCGTGCAGCGATATGCCACCTC
>JACCXG010000400.1 GCA_013697225.1 Acidobacteriota bacterium | reverse complement strand
GCGCACTCGTGTCGCTGCAGTATGGCGTCACGACCTCCGATCCACTCACGTGGACCATCGTTTTTGGCGTGCTCGGCCTTACGACGCTGGCCTCGTCGTGGCGACCGGCGCGACAGGCGATGCGTATAGATCCGGTGCTGCTTTTACGGGAGGACTGAGGGCCGGACGGCCGATACTGTTCGTGGGCGAGGCGCTGACGCTGTTCCACACCGTCGTCTCGGAGCTCAAGCAAGAGCGGGCGGGGAGCCGTTCGACAACCGCAACCGCATCTACGCCGGATTCGGAGACGATGCGGCGCTGAATCGAACAGTCAGGCGTTTCGCCGCGGTGCCGCAGGCGCGGGACTGGGTGAAGCAATACGCGACGCCGACTGGACGCCTTTCCGATCCGATGCTGACCATCCAGACCACGTCTGATGCCCTCGTTCCGGGCACCGACGTGACCGCGTACGACGTTCCTGCCGCCCGCGCCGGCACGTCCGACCTCTTCGTGGCGCGATTCGTCGAGGCCGAGGGCCACTGCAATTTCACACCTGGCCAGATCGGCAACGCGTTCGACGCGCTGCTCGCCTGGGCGCGCGACGGCACGCGGCCGGCGGCAGGGGAGCAAAAGTAGCGCACGCGTTGGCGCTCACGGAGAATTCATGGCCACTTCCGGCATCGGCACGGGGGGCGAGTCGCGCACGAGCGCGGCGAGGACGCCGAAGCCATCGAGCTCCGGCACCTGGACGTCGAGGAACATCAGCTGCACGGGCGTCCCGCCCTGTGCCGCCGCCCGCAGGACCTCGAGGGCCTCGGCGCCGCCGGCGCACGCGTCCAGGAGCTCCACGCGGCTGTCGCGCGTGAGCAGCCGCCGCAGCCCATAATGTCCCAAATTACGATCGACATCCTCTTGAGAACGGTGACGTTGCCCTTTTCTTGCCCTTTCGGTGCAACAAACAGCAGCAAAGGACGGCATGCGCAGAAACAAAGCGAAGCTCGAAACTCGTTGGTTTCTACGGTCAATGATGCGCGATCCGGCAACGTCTGACATACGGCCGCAAAGCGCGGCTAATGTCTATTTCCGCCTGTTAACCGGAGGGTTCCTGGTTCGAGTCCAGGCTGAGGAGCCACACCTCTAAAATCAATCACATCAATCACTCGCGGGTAGGCGTGCGCGCCGGACCCTCTAACTCATTGATTGATACTGCTTTGCGGACACGGGGGGCCGCACTGGACGATGTCCGCAACTGTGCCGGCGCTGCAAAGCGCAAGGGCCTTTTCGGCCGGATCGGCGTTGCGGTCCGAAGCGCAGCCACGCATCAACTCGAACCTATACCCCGTTGTTGCCGGGTCCATGAACCGTTGCGCAAGACCCCAAGCGTTTGTAGTTCCTCATCCGCTGCGAGCGGTCCACCGGGGCCAGACGCGCAACCTGGAGGTGGCGTCCCGCCCTGAGCGCCGAGAGTACCTGCCGTCACGACGGCGCCGAGGACGATGAGAAAAGCACGACGTCGCCTTGTTCGCTCCTTGGTCCGGCGCAAGCATGGTGTGTCGCTAGTCGGTTCTCGTCAGAAAGTGCACCATGCCAGACGCGCTCAGAAAACTGCCGCGGCGAATCACCTGGCCCTGGGCATCGAGGACCAGAATGGTTGGAATACCGTGGACACCGTAACGCCCAGCTACGGTGCTGTCACGATAGACATCGATGAGTAGCGGAACGTAGGAAGGACTGCGACACGGTGTTTTCCACCGCATCATCCGGCCACACGTCATGCTTCATGACGATGCAGGGAGGACACCAGTCGGCGCTGAAATCGACGAGCACGGCCTTGTCCGTCCGTTGGGTTTCGAGAAGCGCGGACGCCAGATCGGTGCGCCACTTGATCGACGAGGGCGGCGGCGCTACGTCGGCGGCGCGGTAATAGAAGCCCTTCAGAGCTGGCCACTGAACGGACACCACGAGCACCACGAGGGCGGCCCATAGCATCCGCTCGTGCCTGGCCATCCTTGTGCCGAGAACTGCGCCCGCACGACGCGCACGGTTCATGACAGTCACGTCGCTCACGTGGCGTTCATCGTCTGCGCGGCATCCAGCGCCCGCCGCAATCGCTGGTCGGCGTCGTCCACGACAGGCTGAAGCGCCGCGTTCCGCACGAGGTCGAACATCGCCTGCGGACGGGCAATCGAGACGACGCTCCCGTCCTCTTCTTCCCAGACGCACACATTGCATGGCAGCAGCAGGCCGATGCCGAGTTCCGCCTCGAGCGC
>JACCXG010000363.1 GCA_013697225.1 Acidobacteriota bacterium | reverse complement strand
GAATCGTACTCGCGTGCGCACGACCTCCGCAAGCTCACGCGACCCGGCCAGGAGCACCACCCCGGTGAGCACCTCGTGCACGGTGCCCGAGAGCATCCGCAACATCTTCCGTGCATGCGCATCGCCGGAAGGCTGTCCGAGCAGACGGCCGGCAGCAACCACGACCGTATCGGCGCCAAGAACCGGCAACCCGGACCCGGCACGGGCGGCCCCAGCGGTCGCCTTGTCTCTGGCCACGCGCAGCACGTAGTCTGCGGCCGCTTCTTCAGCGCGAGGCGTCTCATCGACGGCTGCGGAGATCACCTCGAACTCGAGGCCGGCCGTGGTCAGCAGCTCCGCACGCCGTGGCGAGGCGGACGCCAGGATGAGACGCATCCGTTTGATAATATCGCTGGTGATGGTTCCGCTTCAGAACTTCGCCTCTGGTGTGCTCGCGGCGATTGTCCAGCGCCAGCCGCACTCCCCCCACCGCACCGCGTTCGCCTGGCAGCTCGCCGTCGGGCCCGCTCTCGCCCGCTCGAGCTCCGTCGAGCTCGAGCACGGAATTCTCACGGTCCACACCCGCGACCTCCGCTGGGGCCGTGAGATTGAGCGCGCCGCCGGGACGATCCTCAGGCGCATGCAGCATGTGCTCGGCCCCGCCGCCGTGACGCAGATCCGTATCGCTGAGGTTACTGATGCTTCGTGAAGCCGTCATCGTCTCTGCGGTGCGGACCCCCACCGGGAAGTTTCTGGGGGGGCTGAAGGACCTGACCGCGGTGCAACTCGGGGCCCTTGTTGTGCGGGAAGTGGTGAAACGCGCCGGCATCGATCCCGGCCTGGTGGACGAGTGCCTGATGGGCAACGTCATCCAGGCCGGCAACGGGCAGAACCCGGCCCGTCAGGCTGCGCTCGGCGGCGGGCTTGATGAACGTGTCGCGGCATTGACGGTCAACAAGGTCTGCGGATCCGGTTTGAAGGCCGTCATGCTGGCCGCGCAGGGGATCGCCACGGGCGACATCGACATCGCCGTTGCTGGCGGCATGGAATCGATGAGCAACGCCCCCTACCTGCTGCCCCGTGTCCGGGAGGGGCTCCGGATGGGCCACGGCGAGATCGTGGATTCGGTCGTTCATGATGGCCTCTGGTGCTCGTTCGAGAGCTGCCACATGGGTATGTCCGGGGAGGTGGTGGCCGAGATGTTCGCCGTCGGCCGGCCGGAGCAGGACGCATACGCGGCGGCGAGCCATCGCAAGGCCTCGCACGCCGCGCGCGAGAAGTTCTTCGACGACGAGATCCTCCCGGTCGAGGTGCCTCAGAAGAAGGGCGCACCTGTCATCGTGTCGCGCGACGAACCCGTGCGCGAGGACACGACCGCCGAGTCGCTGGCCGCATTGAAGCCGGCTTTCAAGAAGGATGGAACCGTCACGGCCGGGAATGCCCCGGGAATCAACGACGGGGCCGCCGCGGTGCTCATCATGGCCGCCGATCGCGCCCGCGCGCTCGGCTTGCAGCCCCTCGTCCGGGTCGTCGGCCAGGCCACGAGCGGCCTCGCGCCGAAGCTCGTGATGATGACGCCGGTGGAAGCCGTGCGCCGCGTCGCCGAGAAGACCGGCTGGCCGCTGGACGAGGTGGACCTGTTCGAGATCAACGAAGCCTTCGCGGTTCAGGCGGTGGCCGTCATGCGCGAGCTCGGGATAGACCCGGAGCGTGTGAACGTACACGGCGGGGCGGTCGCGCTCGGACATGCCATCGGGGCCAGCGGCGCGCGCGTGCTGACTACCCTGATCCATGCGATGAAGCGGCGCGGGGCGAGAAGGGGGATCGCGGCACTCTGCCTGGGCGGGGGAAACGGCGTCGCCCTGGCAGTCGAGCGCCCGCAGTAGTCGTCACGTTTCTTGCCAACCAGCGCACCCTTCGGCCATCCTGAGCCCGCATGCAGATCAACACCGTTGGCGTCGTCGGCGCCGGGACGATGGGGAACGGGATTGCGCAGGTGTTCGCGCAGGCGGGATTCCAGGTCACGCTGATCGATGCGGCTCCCGCCGCACTCGACCGCGCACGGACCGGCATCGAGAAGAGCCTGGCCAAGTTCGTCGAAAAGGGACGGCTCTCTCCCGGCGAACGCGATGCGGCGCTCGCTCGACTGACAACCGGCGGCGGCCCCGACCACCTCGCGGACGCAGACTACGTCGTCGAGGCGATCTACGAGAACCTGGACGCCAAGCGCGATCTCTTCCAGCGACTGGATGGGATCACCCGGCCGGAAGTCGTGCTCTCCTCGAACACGTCGTCCATTTCCATTACCGTGCTTGGCGCCGCCACGAAGCGGCCCGACAAGGTGCTGGGGATGCACTTCATGAATCCCGTGCCGCTCATGACGCTCGTGGAGCTCATTCGCGGCCAGTCGACGTCCGCCGAGTCGATGCTGCTGGCTACCGAGCTGTGCACACGGCTGAACAAGACTGCTGTCGAGGCGTCGGACTACCCCGGCTTCATAGCGAACCGCGTGCTGATGCCCATGATCAACGAAGCGGTGTTCGCCGTGATGGAGGGTGTGGGAACGGCGGAGGCGATCGACACGGTGATGAAGCTCGGGATGAACCACCCCATGGGACCGCTGACGCTGGCCGACTTCATCGGCCTGGACGTGTGCCTCGCGATCATGGACGTGCTGCACGACGGGCTGGGAGATCCGAAGTACCGCCCGTGCCCGCTCCTGCGCCGCATGGTGGCAGCCGGACATCTTGGACGGAAGACCGGCCAGGGATTCTACGCCTACTGACCCGAGCCGCCTCGGCTCCGGCTATCCCCTGGCCCGCCTTGCCCCCTCGAGCCGGCGGAGCCGGACCCACAGCGCCACCGCGGCCGGCGGCACGAGCATCACCAGTTCCCAGCCGACGGCCCGCAGGTTGTGATCCCAGAAATGGTGCTGCCAGTAGCGTCTGGAGATCGCCTGAAAGAGGTGTGCGTCCGATTGGAAGTAGTTGTCGGTAACGGGCCAGAGCACCATCAGCCCGATAGGGGGGGCCGTGTCGGTACCCAGCCAGTCCAGCAGGACGTGGGTGCCATAAGCCGCTCCGGCCGCGAGGCCAGCCCGCCAGCGGCGGCTCGCCGTTCCGACGACCAGCCCGATGATCGCTGCGGCGGCAATACTGTGGGTCGGCCCCCGGTGTACGGTGAAGAGCAGCAGGTCGAGATCGGGGAGCATCCCGGCCAGAGCGAAGAGCGCCCCCTGTCGCCACATCCTGGAGCGTTCCCGATCGAGAGAGACGGATGCCGAGGGGGCAATCGCCCATCCGGCTGCTGCGCCGGCCAGCGCATGTCCCAGTGGTGAGGGCATGCTGTTACCATCCCACAACTCGAGCCGCAGGAACTCCCCGAGCCGAT
>JACCXG010000352.1 GCA_013697225.1 Acidobacteriota bacterium | reverse complement strand
ATCCTGTGATACGTTTAGCCGCCACGCGGCCGGTGGCCTCCGCCCGCGAGCTTCCATCAGATTTGCCCGTCAAGGAGAGGCGATGCTCACACTCGTGCGTCCCGGCGTTCGGAGTCTTCGCGGCGGCACCCTCCTGCTCGTTCTGGCGCTTCTGCCAGCGACCGGGCTCGCCCAGGATTTTCGCGGCGCGATCGCCGGACGGATCAGCGACGATTCCGGCGGCGTGCTGCCCGGCGTCACCGTTGCGGTGACCCACAGGGACACCAACGTCACGACCACGACCGTCACCAACGACACCGGCAACTACTCGCTGCTGTATCTGCCCCCGGGAACTTACAGCGTCAGCGCCGAGCTGCAGGGGTTCAGACGAATGGTGCGGGAGAACGTGGCCGTCCGTCTGGGGGACCGCCTCGAGATCGATTTCAAGATGGAAGTCGGGCAGCTTGCCGAGAGCATCACGGTTTCGGCCGAGACACCGCTGCTCGAGACGCGCACCGGCTCGGCAGGCCAGGTCATCGACGAGAAGCGCATTGCGCTGATGCCGCTCTCCGACGGCAATCCCTTCGTGCTTGCGCGGCTGGCGACCGGGATTGCCTACACAGGGGATCTGAAGTTCTCCCGTCCCTTCGACAACGCCGGCACCTCCGCAATCACGGCTGACGGCGCATCCGGGGGGAACGAGTTCACCCTCGACGGATCGCCAAACATGGCCAGCAACCGGCGCGTAGCCTTCGTCCCACCTGCCAATGCCGTGCAGGAGTTCAAGGTCGAGACCGCCACCTTCGATGCCCAGCAGGGGCATACGGCCGGGGCGACGGTGAACGTGACGCTGAAGAGCGGAACCAACCGGTTTGCCGGGGACGGCTACTATCACTATCGCGACGAGGCGCTCTCCGGGAACGACTTCTTCCTCGAGCGGGCCGGGCGCCCCAAGGACACGCTCGATTACAAGCGGTACGGGTTCAGCATCGGCGGTCCCGCCCTTCTCGGGAAGCTGTACGACGGCCGAGACAGGACGTTCTTCTTCGGGGCGTTCGAGTGGCTCTACGATCAGTTCCCCGAGCCCGGCCAGTTCACGCTGCCGACCGAGGCGCAGCGCGCCGGAGACTTCTCTGGCCTGCTCTCGCAAGGGATCACCATCTACGACCCGCTCACGGCCGTTCGTCGTGCGGATGGCCGGATCGAGCGCCAGCCGTTCCCTGGCAACATTATCCCTGCCGGCCGCCTCAGCCCGATCGCGCTCGAGTACCTGAGGTATTACCCGCTGCCGAATCAGGCCGGGGACGCGCAGGGACTCAACAACTTCATCTCGACGAATCCTCGCGGGGACGACTTCTACTCGATGAACTACCGGGTGGATCACGTCCTCACGCAGAAGCAGCGGTTCTTCGCGCGCTACTCCCGGAACAATCGGAGGGAGTACCGCGGCAACTGGACGGGTGAGGTGAACGGCATCAGGCCGACGGGAAACTTCCTGTTCCGAATCAACGATGCCGTGAACGTCGATCACGTCTGGACCATGACTCCCTCGTCGCTTCTGAACGTGCGGGCAAGCTGGTCACGGTTCCAGGAACCAAGCATCCGACAGCACCAGGGCCTCTTCGACCCGGGCTCGCTCGGATTCCCCTCTTCGGTTACCCAGTTCTTCGGCAGCAACCAGTACTTCCCCCGCTTCAACTTCGACGTTGCCTCGTACGCCAACCTGGGGGACTCGTTTGCCGGCGGCACGGATTTCAGCATTGCGTCGTTCCAGCCAACCTGGACGTTGACGAGAGGGCGGCACAGCGTGCGATCGGGCGTGGACGTGCGGTCGTATGTCGAAGACTCGCGGCCGAACGTCCATTCGGCCGGTCAATACAACTTCGCCCGCGGGGCCGTGTTCACCCGTCAGCTCGACAACTCGCCGGCCTCGCCCATCGGCCAGGATCTCGCGGCGTTCCTCCTGGGCTACCCCAGCGGAGGCTCCATCGACCGCAGCTCCGGCCGATACAGCCAGGTGACGTATGGCGGTCTGTTCGTCCAGGACGACTGGAGAATCAGCAACCGGCTCACCGTGAACCTCGGGCTGCGGTGGGAGTACGAAGCGGCCCCGACGGAAGAACTGAACCGGCAGGTCCGGGGATTCGATCCGGACGCGGAACTGGACATTACGGCCGCTGCCCAGGCGGCGTACGCCAGGAATCCCATTCCGGAAATCGCCGCGAATGCCTTCCGCGTCAGAGGGGGGCTGCAGTTCTCGAGCGACAGCAATCCGGGATCGATCAATCCGGATACGAACAACTTCCAGCCCAGGGCCGGCTTCGCGTATCAGCTGAACGACAAATCGGTGCTGCGCGGCGGGTGGGCCATCTATACGGTGCCGGCCCTGTTCGACGTCTCGGGCATCTACCAGCCGGGTTTTTCACAGGCCACGGGCATCGTCCCCTCCCTCGACACGGGCGTGACGATTCGCGCCACGCTGGCCAACCCCTTCCCCGACGGCGTCGTGGAGCCGCCCGGGGCGAGCAATGGCGCCAACACGTTCCTGGGCCGGGGCATCGGCCGCTTCAACGACGATCTCTCCTTCCGGAACGGGCAGGCCATGCGGTTTGCCCTCACGGTGCAGCGCGAACTCGCGTCCCAGTGGGTGGTGGAGGCCGGTTACGTAGGGAACCGCGGGTACGATCTCACGACCGACTTCAACCGTAACCCTGTTCCGCGGCAGTTTCTCTCGACGAGCCCCGTCCGCGATCAGGCGACCATCAACTCCCTGACCGCCAATGTCGCCAATCCTTTCGCCGGCCTGCTGCCGGGCGAAGGGCTGAACAGCACCACCGTTCAGCGGCAGCAACTGCTGCGGGAGTTCCCGCAGTTTCAGAACGTCGACGTCCGGCGCTACGACGGAACCACCCGGTACGACTCCGGGCAGTTCCGCCTCGAGCGTCGGTTCAGCGGCGGCTACACCGTGCTGAGCACGTACACCCTTTCGCGATTCAAGGAGAGGGTGTTCCGGCTGAACGAGACCGACCAGGAGTTCGAAGAACGGCTCAACGACACGGACCTTCCACACCGGCTGGTCCTGAACGGGATCTGGGAGCTGCCGTTTGGAAGGAACCGGCGGTGGGGCGCAACGGCAAATCCGGCCGTCAACGCCATCATCGGCAACTGGAGCGTGTCGGCAATCTGGAACTTCCAGTCGGGCCGGCCGAACCTGACCATCGGCAACGTGTATTACGACGGCGACATCACGAGGCTGAAGACGTCGTACCCCAATGACCCGACGGTGCCAATTTTCGACATCAGCGGGTTCTACTTCAACGACGCCGCGGTGCAGACCAACGGGCAGCCCGACCCCGCAAAGCAGCGGGCGGATCAGCGGATACGGCTGGCCAACAACATCCGCACACTGCCGTCGCGATGGGACGGGTTCCGGGGCCCGCGCTACACCAATCTGGACATGTCCTTCGTGAAGGGGATTGAGCTCGGCCGCGTGCGTGCGCAGCTCCACTTCGAGCTGTACAACGCCCTCAACGCCGTGTTCTACAACAACCCGAACCTCGATCCGACCAGCGCCAACTTCGGGCGCGTGTCGAGCCAGAACAACGTGCCGCGGAACATTCAGATCGGGACGAAGATCGTGTTCTGAGGACGCGAAGTCCGTCTCAGCCGTCTACGTAGCGCGGAGCCTCAGCTTCGCGCTACGCCCTCCTGGCGATTTCTTAGCAGTATCGCCGCTCCTGCTAGGTTCTCGGCACTCTGCCAATTCTTGGCAATTTTGGCAATTCTTCTCAGTTTCGCCGCTCCTGCCTAAATTTTTGGCACTCTTGGCAATTTTGGCAATCTTGGCACTTCTTCAGAGCCCCTGATACGCCCGGAACAACCCCCTGTAGTACTTCAGCACCCGGATTGGATCGCTCGATTCCGGGATTTCGGCAAAGCAGTAGCCGCCGAAGTTCATCCCGGCGAGCGCGCTGATCAAGGTCCGCCAGGGATACTCCTCCAGGAACAGGTCCCGCATGTGGACCTGCCCGATCTGGTGCTTCACCAGATCGAATG
>JACCXG010000271.1 GCA_013697225.1 Acidobacteriota bacterium | reverse complement strand
CGATTCGATCCCCGCGCGGCTGCTGCCACCAGTTCCAGTCCCACATCCCCCAGCTCCACCCGGCAAGCCGGAAGTTCGCCGTCTCGAGCCCCTCGTACATCGTGGCACTGCGCCAGCCCGCATGCGGCCGGAACAGACGACAAGGCTCCGTACCGGTGATGGCGGTAATGCGGCCGTAAGCATGGTGCAGCTTCCCGGCGATCTCCTCCGGCTCCATCATCGCCATCCACCGATCGCCGGTGTGGAGACCGATGGCGTGACCTTCGGCGGCAATCCGCCGTACGATGGGCGCGGTCTCGGCATTGATGTGCTCGTCGATCAGGAAGAACGTGCCCCTCGCCCGCGTTTCCTGGAGCGCGTCGAGCACCTGCGGCGTCCACTCCGGATTGGGCCCATCGTCGAAGGTGAGGTAGATCGTCGGGGGCGCCCCCGGCCGGTGCTGCATCTGCCACAATGAACGGGCTGGGCGGAACGGCTCCAGCAGGAATGGGAAGGGCGCTGTATGGGCGAGCAACGTCACTCCCAGCAGCACCGCGAACAGGGCAAGCATCCTTCGATAGTACCTGACGGAGGAGAGTTGATGAAATCGGAAGCGGGGGCGCAGCAAGCTCGTCCGGGTCATGCCGGTGGTGTGATCCTGGCCGATGCTCTGATACACGGGAGAGGGCAGCGATGAGAGGAAGTCGGGGAGCGATCGTCGTGGCCGTCGTGCTGGCACTTGCCGGAGGAACGATTTGGTATTTGAACAGCCGGGAGGCCGGCCCCGGTACCGCAGAGCATCACGCAGGGCATGCGGCGGCTGGGGCTCATGAACATGCCCTGTCTGGCGGGTCGGCGGCGGCGGATCGCGAGATCCGTCCGGTCCTGAATGCGACCCCGGCGCCGGATCCGGCGCCGGAGGGAATGGTCTGGATCCCCGGTGGCACCTTCTTCATGGGATGTCCGGATTGCGGCCTGCCTGATGCGGAGCCTGTTCATGCCGTTCGTGTCGACGGATTCTGGATGGACGAGGCACCGGTAAGCAACGCGCAGTTCGCCCGTTTCGTCCACGCGACGCAGTACGTGACTGTCGCAGAGCGCCCCCTGAATCCGCGCGACTTCCCCGGCGTCCCCGCGGCGGCACTGGTGCCCGGCTCTGTAGTTTTCGTGGCGCCGCCAGCCGTGCGTTCGTTGGAGAATCCTGGCCAGTGGTGGCAGTACGTCAGCGGCGCGAGCTGGCGTCACCCTGAAGGAAGCGGTAGCACGACGGACGGCCGGGAGGGGCATCCTGTCGTGCACGTGGCCTGGGAAGATGCGGTTGCCTACCTCACGTGGGCCGGCAAGCGCCTGCCCACGGAGGCCGAGTACGAGTTCGCCGCGCGCGGAGGGCTGGACCGCAACCGGTACTCATGGGGAGACGACCTGCGGCCCGGCGGTACGCCTGCAGCCAATATCTGGCAGGGGACGTTCCCGGTCTCGAACAGCGCCGAGGACGGCTTTCGAGGTACGTCGCCGGTGGCGGCCTTCCCGGCCAACGGGTTCGGCCTCTATGACATGGGGGGGAACGTCTGGCAGTGGTGCGCCGACTGGTACCGCGCTGATGCCTATCGCAGCGGTCCTGCGGCGCTGCGCGACAATCCGCAGGGCCCCTCCGACAGTTTCGATCCCCAGGAGCCCGGCGTGCCGAAGCGCGTCCAGCGCGGAGGATCGTTCCTCTGCTCGGATGCCTACTGCACGCGCTATCTCGTGGGCAGCCGCGGCAAGGGGGCGGTCGATACGGGGAGCTCCAATGTGGGGTTCCGTGGCGTCCTGCGGCCGTGAATCCTGTACCCCTTTTCATCGTGCAGGCACGCGCCAGAGGAAAAGCTGCACACGATGCTCGCCTGCCGTCACGACCTTCTCCGGCTTCCACTCCCCTATTGGAAACTGGTGTGAAACCACCCGCGTGCCGGGACGGAGCTCCCGCTTCAGTTTGGGCTCCAGATCGCGGTTGACGCCTGGCGAGAGGTAGAGGGTGACGACGGTAGCGCTGCGGATGTCGGCCGTGAACAGATCCCCTTCGATGAAGGTGACCTTGTTCTCGAGCTCGGCGTCCCGTGCGACCTGCCGGGCAATCTGGACCAGCTGCGGCTGAAGCTCCATCCCGACGCCCCGCGCCCCGTACTTCTGCGCCGCCAGGATCACGATCTGTCCGTCCCCCGATCCGAGATCGTAGACGACGTCTTCGGATGTGACCTCCGCCAGCACCAGCATCTCGTGGACGATAGGTTCGAAGCTCGGGGCGAAGAAGATGTCCGGGGTCCGGGCGGGGCGCTGCGGCCCGGCGGTCCCGGAGGCCTGCTCGTTCTGGCCGGCCCCGAGCAGGGCAAGGATGCAGATCAGCGGGACCGCAGAAAAGGGACGGAGCACGCGGATCGCGGATCTGCGGTGGGACAGGTCAACGCCTCAGCGGCTACAGGCTCGCCAGGAACTCCCGTGTCCAGCGGGCGCTCGCCTCGGCATGTGCCAGGTTGCGCTCCGCCGGCGTGCCCTCCGGTTCGTCGGTTGCCGCTGGCGCCGGCTCGCCCTTGTCGCTGAGGACAAGGAACCGGGAGAACTCCCACGCGGGCGTATTGCGGTACAGCTCCCAGAACTGCGGATTCGTGTAGGCGAACATCCGAGGCTTTGGCGTGACGATGACTTCGATCGTGACCGCCTTGCCCGGACAGGCCTGAACGTAATTGCGGATCAGGGTGTCCATTCCGATGGTGCCCTCCCCCATCCGGGTCCAACGCACGGCCACCCCCTCGCCACTCTTCCAGATGGCGCTGTCGCGCAGGTGGCTCGTGAGGATGTAGGGGGCCAGCGTCTCCAGGGTCAGATGCGGATCTTCGATCGTCCACGCGGAATTGCCGGAATCGAAGGTCACCCCGACGAACTCGGGGCCCGCGGCTTCCACGAGCATCTTCAGCTCGCGCGCCTGCATGTCCCCCGCGTGATTCTCGATCGCGATCTTCACGCCCGCGTCCATGATCCGGGAACGCGTGTTCTTGAGCACCTTGACCGTCTCTTCGATGTGCGCCTCGATACCCGTGCGCCTGTCGGCGCTGCTGCCGAGAAAGGCCCGGACGATCGGGGAGCGCATGATGCGTGCAGCCTCGGCCATCCTCCCGAGCTGGTCTTCGGCGGTGCCGGCCGCCTTGTCGAAGGAGGTCGAGGTCGGGCAGATGGAGCGCATCCCGACTTCCACGTCCAGACCCAGTTCGTCGGCCCGGGTCCGCACTTGCCGCAGATGGTCGGGCTCGAGGCTGCCGAGGAACCGGATCTCACTGAAGTGGATCACCTTGGCCTGGGACCTCGCCACGAAGTCGAGCTGCTGGAACGGGGTCCAGTTCTGCGCACCGACGCTGAACATGTCGATGCCGAAGCGCACCGGAGAGGCTGGCGTCTGCGCAGCCACCGGGCTGCCAAGCGCGACGGCGGCCGCGCCGAGGGTCTTCAGGAACTCCCGCCGGTCGGGTGCCGCGGCAGTCGTGATCTGGTCTGGGTGGTGTTCCAAGGGAATGCTCCTCTGCGTCCGTGACTGGACGCACATTCTCGCACGATCAGCGACGTCCCGACACAATCCGCGCCGTGGTGACCGCCTGGCCTGCGTGCCGCTGGGTGTGCTCCGCCGCGTGGAAGAGCAGGCCTATGGTCGTGGACGGCAGCCGCCCCCTGCCCACCTCGCGCCGGTCGAGCAGCGTGGCGTCGCTCGTGTTCCGGAGCTGCTCGAGAGCGCGGTCCACCTCCGCCTCGAACGCGGCCAGGAGCGCGGCGCCGGCGTCGGGGGTTGGATCGGACTGGGCTTCACGGGCAAGGGCGTCCAGCTGCGCGGGCGTCAGCCCCTCTCCGCGCGCGTACGTGCACAGCCGATCCAGGCTGCCTGCGGCATGGCGCACGTGGAACCCCACGGAGGCCGCACCGGAGGGACGCTCCCGGATCTGCTCATCTGTCAGACGGGGCAGGAGCGCCGAGAGCTCCTCTCGAGATTGCAACAGACTGTGGGCGACGGGCTGCAGGAAAGCGGGGATGCCAGGGATCGGGCCGCGAAGCCAGACTTCGGGGGCAGGGCTCGTCGCCATGCGGGTACTTGGATCCGCTTCGTCGTTGTCAATCCTGCCCGGTCCGCCTGACTCGCACACCGCCCCGGAAAGGGGACGGCGCCAGGACCGACCGGGCGAGGATCGACGCGAGCTGTCTAGCTCTCCAGAACGCCCGGACGGCCCCGGCGCCGGAGGCGGCGAATCAGACCCACGGTGCCCAAGCCGACCAGCACCATCGTGGAGGGTTCCGGGACAGGAGCAATCTCGCCGCGGATTTCACCGCCGGGAAACTGCGCGGTGTGAAAGTTGAGGTAGGAGCGCCCGGCCAGGATGTTCGGCAGCTGGGCGGTAAGCGTCGTGTTGTTCCCCTCGGGGGCATCCCACTTCCCTGAGATGACGCCACCCACCCCGCTGGAGAAGGGGGTGACGACCACGTCGTTGGGATTATTGTCGTTGAACGGCGCCCCGAAGAAGCCGAACACCACCCCGGCGTTGGTGGTGGGGGTCACCGTCGCCGAGGCATGAATGTGTGCCGCGGTGAGGTTGTCGAACGTGTCCGTCGTCTGCGACCCGGTGAAATCGATGTTGAAGATGGTGGCCGTGAAGGTCAGGGCCGTCATCGCCTCGTTCAGCGTAAGGAAGGCAGTCCCGAACGACGCCGGCCGCGGAGCCGCTGTGCTCGTCAGGGTCGGAGTCGCTGGCGGGTTCTCCTGTGCGTTCGTGAGGACAGCCCAGAATTCAAGGGGTTCGGCAGAGGCTGGCACGCTGCCGGCGAGGATCACGAACGAGAGAACAAGAGGCACGCACAGTCGAGGCATACAAACGCTCCTTCGGGCGGTCCCGATGACACCAATCCGCTTACTCAGCGGGCAGCATTGTAGATCGGGGCTGCCCCTCGGGGCCAGCAACAACTGCTCCGGAGTTCCAGCCAGTCAGGGCCGGCCTGCCAGGATTCTGCGCAACTCCTCGACTTTCTCGCTCCGCCGCGCGTCAGCGGCCGCCCGGTCCAGGTACTCCGTGGCCTTGACGCGGTCCCCGGCCCGGGCGTAATTCAGGGCGGCATTGAGTGCCGAGGCGCTCTCCTGGTTTCGATCCTCCTGAACAGCGGCATCGAACGCTGCAATCT
>JACCXG010000248.1 GCA_013697225.1 Acidobacteriota bacterium | reverse complement strand
GACGTGATCAGCTGCGGCGTCCGGCCGACGCGCCGTGCAGGGTTCAAGATCCTCGAGCTGCTCGTCCGGGATCCGACCGGTGCGCTGCGCGCCGTCTGGTTCAACCAGCCGTTCCTCGCCGACGTGTTCCGCCCCCGCCAGCGGATCGTGCTCTACGGAAAGCTGGAGCTGACGTCCCACGGCCTCCAGCTGCAGAACCCGCAGTATGAGCTCCTCAAAGACAAAGACGCTGAAGATGCGGACCCTGACGATCGGGGCGAATCTCCCGGCGGCGACCTGGAAGGGCTCCACACCGGCCGCATCGTACCGGTCTACGAGAAGACCGGGCATCTGACGACAAAGGTGCAGCGGGTGCTGGTTCATCAGGCGCTGGCGGGACTGCCCGCGGATCTGCCCGATTCACTCCCCGGCGAGGTTCGCGACCGCCAGGGACTGATCGACAGGCGCCGCGCGCTGGCGGAGGTCCACTTTCCCCCTGAAGGAGCCCCCCTCGACGAGCTGAACCGGTTCCGGTCGCCTGCACACCGCCGATTGATTTTTGAAGAGTTCTTTCTCTTTCAGATCGGCATCCTGCTGCGCCGCCGGGCGGCGGACGCCGACCTCAAGGCCAGGCCGGTGGTCATCACCGATGACATCCGTGCATCCGCCAGGCGCGTGCTGCCGTTCAGGCTGACAGGGGATCAAAAGAAGGCGATCGCCGAGATCGTCGGAGACATGAAGCGCCCGCACCCGATGAACCGGCTGCTCCAGGGGGACGTCGGCTCGGGCAAGACCATCGTCGCGCTCATGGCGGCACTGGTGGCGATGGAGAACGGCCTTCAGGTGGCGTTCATGGCGCCGACGGAGATTCTGGCGGACCAGCACTTCATCAACATCCGCAGGCTGCTGGAGGGGTCACGCTTTCGCATCGCCAGCCTCACCGGTTCGACCCCCGCGCGCAAGCGGCGTGAGCTCCAGGCGGAGCTCGCCGGCGGCTCGGTGCACATGGCCGTCGGCACCCACGCGCTCATCGAAGAGGCGGTTGCCTTTCGCGAGCTGGGGCTCGTCGTCATCGACGAACAGCACCGGTTCGGCGTCATGCAGCGTGCGGCGCTCCGCGCAAAGGGCCTGCACCCCGATGTGCTCGTCATGACGGCCACCCCGATCCCGCGGACGCTGGCGCTGACGGCGTACGGGGATCTCGATACCTCGACGATGCGTGAGATGCCGCCGGGCCGGAGGCCAATCAAGACCACTGCCAAACCAGAGTCGCGGCGGGACGAGATTTACGAGTTCATGCGGCAGCAACTCGACAGCGGACGGCAGGCGTACGTCATCTATCCGCTCGTCGAGGAGTCCGCCAAGGTCGACCTGAAGGCCGCAACGGAAATGGCAGACCATCTCGCGCAGGAAGTCTTCCCTGCGTACCGCGTGGGGCTGCTGCACGGCAAGATGAAAGAGGACGCCAAGGACCACGTCATGGGCGCCTTCGCGCGCGGCGATCTCGACGTGCTGGTCGCCACGACCGTTGTCGAAGTCGGTGTGGACGTACCGAACGCCACGGTGATGCTGATCGAACATGCCGAACGGTTCGGGCTCTCGCAGCTCCACCAGTTGCGGGGGCGGGTGGGCCGCGGGGCACACCAGTCCTTCTGCATGCTGTTGTACCAGGCGCCGCTTTCGGACCAGAGCCGTGCGCGGCTGGCCGCGCTCACGGAGACGGCCGACGGGTTCGAAATCGCCGAACGCGACCTTCAGCTCAGAGGACCCGGAGATTTCTTCGGCACCCGGCAGTCCGGGCTCCCGACACTCCGGGTCGGGGACCTCCTCCGGGATCACCAGTTGATGGAAGACGCTCGCCGGGAAGCGGTGGCGGTGCTCGACAACCCGCAGGGAGCCCCTGCGCTCATAGAGATGGTGCGGGCCAGCTGGGAACAGCGGTTCGGCCTGGTTGGCGTTGGCTAGCGTAATCCACGGCATGCGGATCATCGCTGGAGCCCTGAAGGGGCGCCGCCTCGAAGCTCCGACATGGGAAGGGCTGCGTCCCACCTCGGACAAGCTCCGGGAGACGCTGTTCAACGTGCTGCAGGACCGCACGCCGGGCGCCAACGTGCTGGACGGCTTCGCGGGAACCGGCGCCGTAGGGATCGAGGCGCTGAGCCGCGGAGCCTCCGAAGTGACGTTCGTGGAATCTGACCCGCGGGCAGCCCGGCTCGTGGAACGGAACCTCGGGCGCTGTGGCGTCACTGACCGCTATGTTATTATCCGCGCCAGGCTTGCGGAGGCCGTGCGGCGGCTCCCCGCAGGTACATTCGATCTCGTGCTGCTCGATCCCCCGTATGGCGCCGATTCACTGCACGCCGCACTGCAGGAAGGGGCGGGGCTGGTCGCACCCGATGGTCTGCTCGTCATCGAGCACGCGCGGCGCGACGTGGCTTCTGCGACCGCGGACGCCCTCACGAAAATGCGTGAAATCGTCTCGGGCGACAGTGCGTTGAGCATCTTTCGCCCTCACGGGGAGAGCGCCGTATGAGCCAGGTCGTCGCCATTTACCCGGGATCCTTCGACCCGCTGACCAACGGGCACGTGGACATCATCCAGCGGGGATCACGGCTCTTCGACCGCATCGTGGTCGGTGTGCTGATCAACCTCGAAAAGGCGCCGCTGTTCACGGTCCCCGAGCGGGTCGCGATCGCACGTGAGGTCTTCAGCGAGTGGTCCAACGTGGAAGTCGACACGTTCGACGGCCTGCTCGTGGAATATGCCGGCAGGAAAGGAGCAGGCGTCATCGTCCGCGGGCTCAGGGCGATCTCCGACTTCGAATACGAGCTGCAGATGGCGCTCATGAACCGGCGGCTCGACCGGAACGTGGAAACCGTGTTCATGATGCCGGCAGAGCCGTACACCTACGTCAGCTCGCGCCTGGTGAAGGAAGTCGTGGCGCTCGGCGGGTCGGTCCACGGACTCGTGCCGAATGTCGTCGAAGCACGTCTGCGTGAGAAGAAGCTCGCGCGGAACATTCTGAAGGCCTGAAC
>JACCXG010000242.1 GCA_013697225.1 Acidobacteriota bacterium | reverse complement strand
CCGCCAGCCCGTCGCTGAGGTCCATGCACGCGCTCGCAGCGCGGTTCCGGCCGAGCAGCGCTCCGATCCTGAACCGGGGCTCCGGACGAAGGTACCTGCTCGCGCAGTCGCTCATGTCGTCCTCGTCCGGCAGACCTGCGCCATTCTGCACGCGGGCCTGAAGCCAGCGAAGGCCTGCCGCAGCCGCGCCGACCGAGCCGGTCACGTAGAGCCCGTCCCCCGGGCGTCCACCCCTCCTGGTCAGCACCTTCCGGGGCCGGACCGCACCAATCACGGTGACGTCCACTACTAGCGGCCCTGGCGACGTCGTGATATTCCCGCCGGCCAGTGTGACCCCTGCCTCCGAGGCCATCAGCGCAAACCCGTCGAGCAGAGCCTCCACCTCAGAAGGGGTGAGGCGAGCCGGGAGGATGAGTGACATCAGGGCGAGGCGCGCCGCCGCGCCCATCGAGGCAATGTCGCTCACGTTCACCGCAAGCGCCTTGTAGCCGATGTCGTGAAAGGAACAGAACGAGAGGTCGAAGTGCACCCCCTCGACCAGCGAGTCCGTTGTGAGCACTTCGAGGGCGCCTCGCGCCGGCACCGCCACCGCCGCATCGTCGCCGATCCCGACGGGGAGCAGGCCGGGCGGAGCGGGGAACCGGGAACGTATGAGGTCAACGAGGCCACGCTCGCCGATGGAGCCCAGCCCCCGCGGCCCGTCAGCGGGCGTATTCAACGGAGCGTGTCTCCCGGATGACGGTGACCTTGATCTGGCCGGGGTACTCCAGCTCGTTCTCAATCCGGCGGGCGATGTCTTTCGACAGCCAGACCGTGTCCTCGTCCGAGATCTGCTCGCTCTCCACAAGGATCCGGATCTCGCGGCCGGCCTGGAGCGCGAACGCCTTGGACACGCCCTTGAACGAGTCCGCGATTCCTTCCAGCTTTTCCAGGCGCTTCACGTAGGACTCGAGGATGTCGCGCCGCGCACCCGGCCGCGCGGCGGATATCGCGTCGGCCGCCTGCACGATCATCGCCTCGACCGACGGCCAGTCGATATCCATGTGGTGGGCAGCCACGGCCAGCAGCACCGGCTCGGACTCCCCGTGCTTGCGCAGGAAGTCGAGGCCGAGCTCCAGATGGGTCCCCTGCAGGTCGCGGTCGACGGCCTTGCCGATGTCGTGAAGGAAGGCCGCCCGCACGGCGACCTGCGCGTTCAGCCCCAGCTCCCTCGCCATGATGCCCGCGAGGAAAGCCACTTCCTTGGAGTGGCTGAGAACGTTCTGCCCGTAGCTCGTGCGGAACTTCAGGCGGCCCATGAGCCGCAGCACTTCCGGGTGGACATCGAACAACCCCAGCTCGAACGCCGCCGCCTCACCCTCCCGCCCGACAGTGCCTTCCATTTCCGCCCTGACCTTCTCGACGATTTCTTCGATGCGTGCGGGATGAATGCGTCCATCAGCAATGAGCCGCTCGATGGTCTGCCGTGCAACTTCCCGCCTGAAAGGATCGAAGCTGGAGAGGATGATGGCGCCCGGGGTGTCGTCGACGATCAGCTCCACCCCTGTCGTCATCTCGAGCGCCCGGATGTTGCGCCCCTCGCGGCCGATGATCCGGCCCTTCAGGTCGTCGCTCGGCAGGTCCACCACCGATACAGTGGTCTCGATGGCGTGCTCGGCGGCGCTTCGCTGGATGGCGTCGGCGATGATCTCCTGCGCACGGGCCGCAGCGGTCTCGCGCGCTTCTGTGTCAAGCCGCCTCACCATGTTGGCGGCCTCGCGACGGGC
This sequence comes from Acidobacteriota bacterium, assembly GCA_013697225.1. Lineage (GTDB taxonomy): Bacteria > Acidobacteriota > Vicinamibacteria > Vicinamibacterales > 2-12-FULL-66-21 > JACCXG01. The sequence goes on along the minus strand of JACCXG010000242.1, from coordinate 288 downwards.
GTCGCGTTCGAATCCCTTCAACAACAGGTCCCGCGCCTTGTCGGCGGTGAGACCGGCCACCCGCTGGAGCTCACGGTGCCGCTCCGCAAGGAGCTCCTCCGACCGGCCGAGCGTGACGGCAACCGCCCCTTCCCGTGCCGCAAGCGTAACCTCGCGGGCCCGCAGCTCCGCTTCCAGCCGTTCGGTGGCGGTCAGGCGGTCCGCGAGTGCGCGGGTCCGGTCGGCGAGGGCCTGATTCAGCTCCAGGATCTGCTGCCGCCGCTCACCAGCCACGCGTTCGGCCTCGGC
>JACCXG010000237.1 GCA_013697225.1 Acidobacteriota bacterium | reverse complement strand
GCCTGCTCCTGCGCGGCTGAGGGAGGGACGGCCGCTCCAAGGAGCACGAGCGACAGGCCTGCATGGGCAACGGACCGGAACATACCCACAATCCTATTACGGACCGTCCTCGTGCGGACCCTCTCGCGCCGCATCCCCGCCGTGTATCATCCCCCATGCTCCGCGAGCGCTCGGCCGGGACCGGCGACAGGCAGATCCGTTACCTGGAGGCGGGGTCCGGCTGGCCGACAGTCCTGATCCACGGCTTCCCCCTGTCAGCCGATATGTGGATTCCGCAACTCGAGGCGGTTCCACGAGGATGGCGTTTTCTCGCGCCGGACCTCAAGGGATTCGGACCGGCTCCCGGGGCGCCGGCCGAATCGCTCGACGACATGGCCCGCGGAGTCGTGGACCTTCTCGACGAGCTGGAGATCGAGCGTGCAGTGATCGGCGGACTGTCGATGGGCGGCTATGTCACGCTGGCTCTGTTCAGGATGGCGCCGGAACGGTTCACCGGCGTGATCCTGGCCAACACGCGCGCCGCAGCCGACACTGACCAGGGCCGCGAGGGACGTGACCGCATGTCGGCGCTGGTCCGCGCGAAGGGAGCGTCCGCTGTGGCGGATGCGATGCTCCCGACGCTCCTCGGCAGGACGACCCGCACCTCCCGGCCCGAGGTCGAACCCGCCGTCCGCCGTCTCATCGAGGGAAACACCGCCGCCGGGCTCGACGCTGCGATTGGGGCGATGACGCAGCGTCGGGACGCCACACCGCTCCTGGCCGACATCGGCCGACCGGCCCTCGTCATGACCGGCGACGAAGACGTGCTGATCCCGCGCACCGAGAGCGAGGACCTCCACCGCCTGCTCCCCCGCTCCCACCTTGTCGTGCTGCCACGCGCCGGCCACCTGTCGAACATGGAGAGCCCGGCGGACTTCTCCGAAGCGCTCGGCAACTTCCTGCACTCCAACCTGTGAGGGGAGGCCCCGATCAGGGGCTGTTCAGATCAGATGAAACGGGTGAGGGTGACGTCGAGGCTCCGATCCTGCCGGGCCCCGCGATGCCAGTGGACGAGGATCGGACTCTGGTAGGTGCCTTCCACAATTGCGCCGGTGCCGGCGCCGTCGCGGTCGGAGACGAGCAGGCTGACGGAACGCTTCATGCGGAGGAATCGGGCCGCGGGCATGGCGATGGCTTGGGAGAGCACGGTCTCGACCATCGACTCACGCAACCCCAGCGCGTCCACCAGCCCGTTGAACACCCGCACGAGGTCGTACTTGGCATAGTCGAGTGTCCGGGACGGAATGGCCCGGGGGTTCCCGAGGATGTGTCCGGCCTTCTCCGCCATGAACCGCAGCGGATCCCGCAGCACGTCACGAAGATCGTGACGCATGAGCAGCGTTTCGTATTCGTTGACCGTCAGGCCCGCGTGCCGCTCGCCGGGGGCCAGGGCAATGCGGATGCGCCCTTTTGCGACCCCCTCCCGCGCCACGAGCTCGGCACACTGCTGATAGATGCCGAAGCGCGGATCCTTGAGATTGACGGAGTCGACGGCGTGACCCGAGACGGGAATCACCAGGCGCGCGTGGGCAACGGCCTCCTCGGTACGGAACCCGAGCACCGAGGTGAGCCGGCGCCGAGCCTCCCCCGCGTGCACGCCGTCCAGATCCACGAAGCTGACCGGCTCGCCGGGACGGTTCTGGTACGTCACGCAGGTGCGCAGCGCCCCCGCCATGAACGCCAGGTGGGAATCGGCGTTTTGTGGTTCGCGCGGCTTCTGGTCCGCTGTCAGCTCCGTCCGGCGCTCGAGCTTGTCGTGCTCGTACCCAGCCCCCTCCGGAAACATCGTCCGGAAGACTTCCAGGTACTGCATCACGCCTTCCTCGTGCTGACGCAACCGCGACGCCACCCCGGGGTCGAGATAGCCAGCCGTGGTGTGGAAGGAGCAGCACAACGTCCGGGGATACGCATCCAGTGCGTCGCCGAACCGAACTGTGATCGCACGGCGCACGTCGATGACATCGACCCGGGCGCGCGGGGTGAGTTCCAGGCTCAATTCGAGGGGGGCAGGGGGCATGAGTATGGGCGCATCACCCGGCCGCCGCGCAGGTGCGGCCGATGACAGAATAGCACGCAAAATGGCTGCCGAAGCCCCCCCGCCTTCCGGCGGCGGCTCAGCAGAGGATGCGAATGACGTCCGACCTCGTGATGATGAAGGTCTTGTCGGTCTTGAAGTCCCGGACCAGCACGGCGGGGTTGACCGACGTGATCATGGTGGCCAGCAGCTCGACAGGGGTTGAGATGTCCACGAACGGGAACGCGGGCTGCATGATGGTGTCGACCGGACTCGTCTTGACGCCCGCATCCCGCACCAGTTCCGAATAGAGATGCGACTCGTTCAGGGAGCCGACAAGGCGCTTGTCGCGCGTAATGGAGATCTGCGAGAAATCGTGCTGCCCCATCAGCCGCACTGCCGACTCCACCGTCTCCCCCGCTTCCAGCGTCAGCAGCTCGCCCGAGACGCCGGATGCCACCAGATCGCGGGCCGTCAGGCCGCTCTTCTCGAGAAATCCCTTCTCGCGCATCCACTCGTCGTTGAACATCTTGCCCAGATACCTGGATCCGTGGTCGTGGAAAACCACCACGATCACGTCGTCGGGCCGGAAATGCTCCTTCAGCTGCAGCAGACCCGCCATCGCGGAGCCGGCTGAGTTGCCCGCAAAGATGCCCTCCTCGCGCGCGATGCGCCGCGTCATCAGGGCCGCGTCCTTGTCGGTCACCTTCTCGAAGTGGTCGATGACGTCGAAGTCCACGTTCTTCGGCAGGAAATCCTCCCCGATGCCCTCGGTGACATACGGGTAGATCTCGTGTTTGTCGAAGATCCCGGTCTCCTTGTACTTCTTGAACACTGACCCGTAGGTATCGATCCCCCAGACGCGGACGGCCGGGTTCTTCTCCTTGAGGTACCGCCCGACGCCGCTTATCGTTCCGCCGGTGCCGACGCCGACGACAAGGTGCGTGACCCGCCCTTCGGTCTGATCCCAGATTTCCGGGCCGGTCTCTTCGTAGTGCACCGCGCGGTTCGAGAGGTTGTCGTACTGGTTGGCCTTCCAGGAATTCGGCACCTCGTGCTCGAGCCGGGAGGATACCGAGTAGTACGAGCGGGGATCCTCCGGATCCACGTCCGTCGGACAGACGATGACTTCGGCACCGAACGCCTTGAGGGCGTCGATTTTCTCTTTGGACTGCTTATCGGTCGTGGTGAAGACGCAGTTATAGCCCTTGATCACCGCGGCGATGGCGAGGCCCATTCCGGTATTCCCGGACGTCCCCTCGATGATCGTCCCTCCCGGCTTCAGGTGACCGGCGCGCTCCGCATCTTCGATCATGCGGATCGCCATACGATCCTTGAGCGAGTTGCCCGGGTTGAACGTCTCGAGCTTGGCCAGGACCGTCGCGTCGATGACACCGCGCGTGATGCGGTTGATCCGGACCATCGGCGTGTTGCCGATCACGTCCAGGATCGTTCTGGCGATCGGACGCAGGCTCATGCGGAGGCGCCCGGCTGGTAGGTACCGAAGGACCAGAGGTTGCCTTCGAGATCGCGCGCCGCGTACTCGCGGGACCCATAGTCCGTCTGCCGCAGCGGGTAGACGATCTCGGCCCCCGCGACGCACGCGCGGGCGTAGTGGGCGTCGATGTCCGGCACGTACATGTAGATGCCCTGCGTCACGCCGCCGAGCTCACGTGCCGTCCGCAGCCCGAGATCCTCCCCGGAGCCGGGCTCCTTCACGGACCCGAGCATCAGGACGCTGCCACCCCACCCCAGTTCGGCGTGGACCACCGTCCCGTCTGGACCAGGGTGAAGGGCCCGCGATTCAAGGTTGAACGCGCGCACCAGCCACTCGACTGCCGCCTGGGCGTTCTGATAGCGCAGGAACGGGTGCATGGTGGCCGCCCTTGCGAGTTGAGTCTCCGGCATCAGTTGATCCTCGAGGTGATCTTACGCCAACGCCCTGCCCCGGCTCATTTCGGGCGTAACATCAATTCGCACGAGGTCAATGCTGCGCGCGGGGCCATAGCCCGGCTCCGCCCGCGTCACATAATTTCCGCAAACGACAGGGAGTCGACATGACGTGGTCTCGAGTTCGTCCCGCGCTGCCGTGGCTGGTGATGCTGGGCGGGTGGGCCGGTGTGTCCCTTGCGGCGCTTGGAGGGCAAACGGCTCCCGGCACGAACCACGTTGTCGTCATCAGCCTGGACGGGTTTCCCGGCTGGGCTCTGGAAGATCCCTACCTGCCCGTTCCGACGCTGCGGCGGCTCGCCGCGGCCGGGGCTGCTGCGCGGATCATGCGTCCGGTGAACCCGACCGTGACCTGGCCCAATCACACTTCCATGGTGACCGGCGTGACACCGGCGGGACACGGCCTGCTCTACAACGGGCTGCTCGTCCGCGAGCCTGGCGTGCCGCCGCGCGTCGAGCCGTGGCGCGACAGGAACGACATGGTGCGGGCGCGGACGGTCTACGACGCCGCGCACGAACGTGGGCTGACCACGGCCCAGGTGGACTGGGTGGCAATCCAGAACGCGCCGACGATCACGTGGGAGTTCCCGGAGCGCCCGCCCCCCGACGGTCAGGTGGCGCGGGAGATGGTTGCCGCTGGCCTGATAAGCCAGGGGGATCTCGAAACCTTCCACACGCGCAACATCGTCTGGCGGGACCACATCTGGACGGCTGCGGCGACCCATATCCTGCGCCAGCACCGTCCCAACCTCCTGCTCTTCCACCTGTTGAACCTGGATTCGACCCATCACCGGTACGGCCCGCGTTCGCCGGCCGGCATGAGCGCGATGGCGCTCCTCGATGCGCAGGTCGCTGCCGTCATCAGGACGCTGGAAGAGACCGGGATCGCCGATCGGACGACAGTGATAGTCGTGTCGGATCACGGCTTCAAGGCGGTGAAGCGGCACATCCGGCCGAATGCCGCGTTCCAGAAGGCCGGGCTCCTGTCGCTGGAGGGGGAGAAGATCACGAAGGCGCAGGTCTACTCCGTTCCCGAAGGAGGCTCCGCCATCGTCTACGTCACCGTCCCGGATGCCTCCGGCGCCCTCCTGGGCCGTGCGAGAGAGGTGTTGAAAGGGATCGAGGGCATCGAGTCGATTGTCGAGCCGGCGGAGTTCGCCGCGTATGGACTCCCCCAGCCGACAGAGGGGGGCCAGATGGGCGCCCTCCTCCTGACCGCGCGCGACGGCTACGCGTTCACCACTGCCGCCGGCGACGACCTTGTCGTGGACGCACCGGCCGGCAGCCTCGGGTCACATGGCTACCTGGCGTCGGATCCGGACATGGGATCGCTCTTCGTGGCCTCGGGCCGTGGGATCAAACCGGGTGTGACCCTCGATGCGGTGGATACGATCGATCTGGCGCCGACAATCGCGCGGCTGCTCGGGGTGGCGCTTCCCAAGGTGCAGGGGCGAGTGTTGACGGAGATTC
>JACCXG010000234.1 GCA_013697225.1 Acidobacteriota bacterium | reverse complement strand
GCTTGGTGTCTCGCTCGCCTCCAGTTTCCCGGCGCGAGCGCAGTCGAACGGGCTGTACATCTCCGATCGCTATCACCTGAACAACGCCGCGTTCCGGCGACACGTCCTGGAAAACGTGCCGATCCCTGCACGGCGCCCCTGTTACCGGATGAGCGGCCTCCATGCCGCGCGGCTGCTGTCGTCGGGGCACACGATCCTGCGCCAGCCTGCGGCGCGCGCGGTTCATGCCTCGCCGAATGGCCTGACGCATTTCTTCTGGCGCTTCCTGCTCATGGGCTTCGACGGCGTGGTCGTCCCGCGACTGATCGCTGAGGAAGCTCCGCCGGCGCAGCGCCCGGGCGTGCAACGGCGACGTACACTCAGGCTCGTTCAGTTCTGGGGAGGGCAGGCCAAAGCAAAGCTCTTCGACGAGCTTCGCCGGGCGCCGTCGCGAGTACTCATCCTGCCCCTTGCCGTACCCATTTTCCTGGCGGCAGTGGCACTGCAGGGGATCGGCGCGATTGCCGGGCTCGTCGCCCCGGACCGTCTGCTGAACGCCGTGCCGGAGGATGTCTTGAAGGGAAGTACGTGCCAACCGGTGAGGACCGCCGAGGTCTCCGCAGGCTAGTCCGAACAGACGACGCGGCGGCACGTGCGGTCTCCGCTATGAATAGACGATCAGGCCCAATTCCGTGAACCAGTTGAAGAGCCAGGAGGGCTGCCACGGGTTCACGAGCGCATGGTTGGCGGTGCCGATCGAGAACGCGAGCAGGACCGCGGCCACTGCGCGCCGGCGCCCATCCGCCGCCCAGCGATCCAGTTCCGGCAGCATCGTGAGCAGCCATAGCGGCATCAGCCAGATGAACCAGCGTGCGCCGGCAGTGATGCCGCCGTAGTTGTGGGTCCGGACAACGTAGAAAACGAAGGTGATCACCGTCAGGGCCAGCGTCAGGCAGCCCAGCACCCGGCGAGCCGAGGCGACCCGGCCGACATTGCCGTCCTCGTGCAGTGCGGACCGCACCATGCCAATCCAGCCGGCGACGAACATCGGCGTCAGCGAGAGGATCCCGGTATGGCCGACCAGCAGGTGGAAGGCATACAGCAGCACGTGTTCGTCTGCCCGGTCGACGCCTACGGGATTGCCCCAGTAGCTGCCCTCGAACCTGTACCACTGCTCGCGGGCGTAGGTGGGCACAATGGAGCCCACGGCGAGGTACTGGGTGAAAAGGTAGACGCCGACCGGGAGCGCCAGAGCCGGCAGGGCGTATCGCAGCGTGTCACGCGGTGACAGCCACAGGAGCCACAGCATCAATCCCAGGACGAGGCCGGCGGCCGGCAGCTCGTTGCAGACGGTCCAACCGGCAAACAGCCCGGCCAGCAGGAAACGGGCAGGCCGGCGATCCTCATCGAGATGTATCGAAAGACAGTGGTACACGGCGAACAGCGCGCCAGCTGCCGCCACGGTGTGGTTGTTGAGGCTCCCCAGAAAGCCTGAAACGAACGTGCCGAAGGCGGCGGTCGCAAAGACGAACAACCGTGCCCAGTCGGTGGTCCCCAGCCGATCCGCGATGCGCGACAGCAGCAGCAGGTAGATCACGAACGGGAGCAGGTTGATCGTAAAGAGGATTATGCGTGAGACGGCGAGCCGGTCCCGCCTGAGATTCAGATTCAGGAGATTCCGGATGAACCAGTACTCGCCAGCAAGCAGCGTCGGGAGCAGCGTCGGCTTGCTCGAGTAGAAACGACCGGTTTCGGGATGCAGCACGACGTCAGCCGTTTCCCACTCGGGTTGCGCGATGATTCCCAGATCGCGGTAACTCCCGTTCGCAAGATATTCCCGCGACCCGATCGAGTAGCTGCCGTTCTCGACGAGCGCCCGGATCGTCGCCCACCTGGACTGGTCATTTGCGGAGAAGGCACCGGGCACCGTCAGAATGCGCGCGCAGATGAGGCTTGCCGCGACGAGCAGCAGCAGCCCGTAGACAGTCCTGCGACTCACCGAAGGGCTCGATGCGGCGGCGAGGGAGTCCGGGCGCTCAGATACGGAATTTACCGGCTGGGTCACGAATGACTATTACTACCATTCCGGGCGCTTAGTTTCGCAACGGACACCTCTTTCGCCGGATTCGGAGGAGGGCGTGGGAGAAAGACTTACAGGCAGGCGGCCCCCGTCAGCCACGGTATGATCGAGGGTCGCAGTGACAGAGAAGCAGCCCGGCAACATCTCGCGGGGAGGCATCCGCGCCCTTTACGAGTGGCTGACCGGCCCGACGGTGCCGCTCGCCTCCGGGAATTCCTCCACCGCTCGTCCTGACGAGCTGCTGCCCGCCCGGATCGGTCGCTACGCGATCGAGC
>JACCXG010000158.1 GCA_013697225.1 Acidobacteriota bacterium | reverse complement strand
ACGCTCGCATGGACGCCGGCCGGCGGTTTCGTGCTGCTCGACCGGCATCTGCAGCGGCTGCGTCTCTCGGCCGCCTATTTCGGGTTTACCTGCGATCGGGCCAGTGTCGTAACCAGTCTCCACGACTCGGTGGCACACGCCGACGGACCACGCCGCGTCCGGCTGCTCCTCCGGCGCGACGGAGCGACCTCGTGCACGGCCGAACCCCTCGCACCCGTGTCTCCCCGCACGCTCCGGGTCATGCTCGCAGAGACGCCAGTCGATTCCCGTGAGGTCTGGCTGTACCACAAGACAACGAAGCGATCGACGTACGAGCGGGCCCGGGCAACCATGGCGGACCGCGACGAGGTGATTCTCTGGAATACCGCCCACGAGATCACCGAGGGCACGGTGACCAACGTGGTCGTGGAGATCGACGGCCGCAAGTTGACGCCGCCGGTTCGCTGCGGCCTCCTTCCGGGAACGTTCCGTGCGGAGATGCTCGCGCGGGGCGAGATATCGGAGCGGCGGATCACGATCACCGAATTTCGGAGCGCCCGGCGCGTCTGGGTCGCAAACTCCGTCTGGGGCATGCGCGAGGCGGAGGTCGTGGGCTGACGTGGAATTAACCGGGGTATCCTTCCCCGGGTTCATGGAGCATGTCGGCCTGTCGGTCACCGTCGCGCAGAACTCCCCGTTCCCGCTCGATGTGGCTTTCGACTGCGGGCCTGACGACGTCCTGGCTGTCTTCGGACCCTCTGGGAGCGGCAAGACCACCCTGCTCCGGTGCATTGCCGGCCTTCACAGGGCGGCCCGTTCTCATGTCGTCTGCAACGGCGAGGTGTGGGCAGACAGCGGCACCGGGCTCCACGTCCCGACACATCGGAGACGTGTGGGCTTCGTGTTCCAGGACTACGGCCTCTTCCCGCATCTCTCCGCGCTCGGCAACGTGATGGCAGCGCTTGGCGGGCAGGCCGCGGGGCAGCGTCAGACAGTAGCCTCCCGCTGGCTCGCAGCGGTTCACCTGACGGGGCTGGAGTCGCGCCGGCCCGACTCCCTGTCGGGGGGCCAGCGGCAGCGGGTCGCGCTCGCGCGAGCCCTGGCGCGCGATCCACAGGTGCTTCTGCTCGATGAACCGTTTGGCGCCATCGACCGCGCCTTGCGCGGCAGGCTGCACGGGGCACTGGACGAGGTGCGGCGGCAGCTGAGAGTACCCGTGCTGCTCGTCACTCACGACTTTCGCGATGTCGTACGGCTCGCCACCCACGTGCTGCTGCTGGAAGGGGGACGATGCCCTGCAGCGGGGCCCATCGAGGAGGTGACCAGCCGGGCGGACCTGCCATGGGAGCGATACGGCGTCTCCGCCGGGAGCGTTTTCGACGCACGGGTCGTTTCAGTGGATCGGGCTCGCGGCCTGGCGGAACTGACGAGCAGTGCAGGGACGCTGCTCGTCCCGCAGGCCGGCCTCCATGCAGATGCCACCGTGCGGGTCCGGGTCCCCGCCCGGGACGTCATTCTCGCCACGTGCCGGCCCGATGGCCTGAGCCTGCACAACATCCTGCCGGCGCACGTTCTGGAGGTCGGCCCGCCCGGACACCAGGTTGTCGTACGGCTCCAGGCGGGCACGGGGCAGCTCCTCGCCGAGGTCACAGGCGATGCGGTCGACCGTCTCCAGGTGCGGCCGGGACGCCCGCTGTTCGCGCTGGTCAAGTCCGTCTCGATCGAGGTGCACGGACCGGGGGACGCCTGAGCGCGGCGGCCCGCAAACGGGCGTAAATACTGCCCGGCCTTGGGCCCTCTCGTGCTACACTGGCCGTTTCACGTCGGAGGGGCGTAGCCGTCCGTACGGTCTTGAAAGGGGATCATGTCGAGTTTCATCTTCACTTCAGAATCGGTGTCAGAGGGCCATCCTGACAAGGTGTGCGACTACATCTCGGACTCGGTGCTCGACGCCTGTCTGGAGGCCGATCCGCAGAGCCGCGTCGCATGCGAGACGCTGTGCAAGAGCGACACGGTCGTCCTCGCGGGAGAGATCACGAGCACGGCCACCCTCGACTTCGACACGATCGTACGGCAGGCGGTGAAGGAAATCGGCTACTGCGATCCCGCCGAGGCCTTCTGCGACACGACACTGAAGCTGATCCCCATCATCACCCAGCAGTCCGCCCAGATTTCCCAGGGCGTGACGGCCTCGACGAGCCAGAGCGGCGACCAGGGGGCAGGAGACCAGGGCATCATGTTCGGGTACGCGACCGACGAGTCCGACGAGCTGATGCCGCTGCCGATCCTGCTTGCACACAAGCTCACGCGGGGGCTCGCCGAGGATCGCAAGGCCGGGACAGTCGATTTCCTCCGCCCCGACAGCAAGTCCCAGGTGTCGATCCTCTACGAGGGGCACGAGCCACGCGAAGTCACCGCGGTGGTAGTCTCGACGCAGCACACCGAGTCGGCGGACCAGAAGACCATTACGGAGTACGTGCGCGAGGTGCTCGGCCCCCGCGTGCTTGGTGACTGGTGGAACCGCTCGGCGCAGCTCCACGTGAACCCGACGGGAGACTTCAGCCACGGCGGTCCCGCCGCCGACGCCGGCGTCACCGGCCGCAAGATCATCGTCGACACCTACGGCGGCTGGGGCCGGCACGGCGGCGGCGCGTTCAGCGGCAAGGATCCCTCGAAGGTCGACCGCAGCAGCGCGTACTTCTGCCGCTACGTCGCGAAGCAGCTCGTCGCGTCAGGGCTGGCCAGGAAGGCCGAGATTCAGGTGGGGTACGCCATCGGCATGGCGCAGCCGGTCTCGGTAAAGGTCGAGACTTTCGGCACCGGCGACGAGCGCGCTGCCACCGACTTCGTCAAGACGTTCGACTTCCGTCCGCGCGCGATCATCGAACAACTGGACCTGCTCCGGCCGATTTACCGGAGCACGACCAACTACGGGCACTTCGGCCGCACCGGTCTCCCGTGGGAGGCTCGTCAGGCCGCCACAACGGCTGCCAAGTAGAACCCCGCGGCCGTTTCACCTTCCCGCAGACTGCCCGCCGGCTGGACCTTCCGTTCAGCCGGCGCCGCTGCGGTCCCGCCATGGCACTGGACAGCTCACTCTCACCACCGGCCGGAGACGATTTCGTCAGCGAAGGCGATACCCTTGCGCGCGAAGTCGCCCGGCGCCGCACCTTCGCGATCATCTCGCACCCGGACGCCGGCAAGACCACGCTGACGGAAAAGCTGCTTCTCTACGCGGGCGCCATCGAGCTGGCCGGTGCCGTCCGCGGCCGCAAGACCCAGCGCCATGCCGTCTCGGACTGGATGGAAATGGAGCAGCAGCGCGGGATCTCCATCAGCGCGGCCGCTCTCGAGTTCGAGATGCAGGGGCACCATGTGACCCTGCTGGACACCCCAGGCCATCAGGACTTCAGCGAGGACACATACCGCACCCTCCTGGCCGTGGACAGCGTCGTGATGGTGCTGGACGCCGCCAAGGGGATTGAGCCACAGACCCGCAAGCTCTTCGACGTGTGCCGCGCCCGCGGCCTGCCCGTGCTGACGTTCATCAACAAGCTGGACCAGCCGGCACTTGATCCTTTCGAGCTGCTCGACCAGATCGAGCGCGTGCTCGGCATCGCCGCAGCCCCGATGAACTGGCCGCTCGGGGACGGCAGCCACTTCGCAGGTGTCTACGATCTCGAAGCGGACGCCGTCCTGCTCTACGAGCGGGGTGCGCGCGGACAGCGCACCGAGCCTGTCTCCGTCTCGGATCCGCGCGATGCCTCTCTCGGGCGCCTCATTGGTGAGCGGCGACAGCAGGCACTCATCGAGGCCGTGGAAGTGATCTCGGGCGCCGGCACCCGGTTCGACATGGAGGCCTACCGGCAGGAGACCCAGACGCCGGTCTTCTTCGGGAGCGCCCTGAACGACTTCGGCGTCGAGCCGTTCCTCCGTGCCGTGCTCGCGCTCGCACCCAGCCCACCCGCCCGCAAGAGCGACAGCGGGCTCGTCCTGCCAACCGATCCTGATTTCTCAGGCTTCGTGTTCAAGATGCAGGCGAACATGAATCCGCGGCATCGGGATCGCGTCGCATTCCTTCGCATCTGTTCCGGACGACTCTCCAAAGACATGGCCGTCATCAACGAGCGCCTGGGCACGACGGTACGCCTGTCGCGGGTCTACCGCTTCTTCGGCCGCGACCGCGAAACGGTCCCGCAGGCGTATCCGGGCGACGTCGTCGGGCTGGTGAACCCCGGGCGCCTGGCGATCGGCGACACGCTCTACTCCGGCCGTCCGGTGCGGTATCCGCCGATTCCGCAGTTTCCGGCGGAGCGGTTTGCCTACCTCCGTCCGGCCGACGTGCGGCACAAGCGATTCGACGAGGCGGTGCGGCAGCTGGAGGAAGAGGGGCTGATGCAGGTGTTCGTCCCGCAGTCCGGTGTCCGGCACCCGATCATCGGCGTTGTCGGGCCGCTCCAGTTCGACGTCGTCGAAGCCCGGCTGCGGTCGGAGTACGGCATCACGTGTGTGGTGGACACGCTTCCGCACGTGGCTGCCCGATGGCCGGTGCCGACGCCGGGCAGCGCGAAGCCGCTCACGCTGACGACATCGGGCGCACTCCTGGCGAAAGATGGCCGCGAGCGCGATGTGGTCGTATTCGAATCGCCGTGGGAGCTCCGGTATGTCACCGAAGCCAATCCGCACATCCAGTTCTACGACACAATGTAGCCGCACCGCGAGAGGAGCGAAACATGTTGTTCCTTGTCCTGCTGCTCGTCATCCTGTGGGTGCTCGGGTTCATCACCCGGTACACACTGGGCGGCTTTCTGCACATCCTGCTCGTGGTCGCCATCGTTCTGGCCCTGGTAAACTTCATCGGCGGGCGCACGCGTGGGCTCTGAGCACGCGCCTCGCTGTGCCTGTCTGCTGCTGTTCCTCGCAATCCCGCTGTTGACGGCGGGCTGCGGTCCGGAAGGGCCCTACCCGGCTCGCGAGATCCGGCTTGTCGTGCATGCCTCCCCCGGCGGGATTTCGGACGCCGTCTCCCGGCACGTCTCGCGCGGCCTGCAAGAACGGCTTGGCGTGCCCGTGGTGGCCGAGAACCGTGTAGGCGCTGCGGGATCGCTCGCGCTGTCTTTCGTCGCCCGCAGCCAGGCGGACGGCTATACCATCGGCTACGCGCCTGTGGACATGACGATCATTCCCCACCTGGGCTACAGCCGTGTCTCGCTGGGGGACTTCGAGTACCTCACCCTGCATACCCGTGCGCCGGCGGCGCTGGCCGTTCCCGCGTCTACAGGCTGGACCTCAGTCGATGACTTCATTGCTGCCGGACGGGAGCGTCAGATCAACATGGGCACGTCCGGGAGCGGGAGCATCTGGCACCTCGCGGGCCTTGCCCTGAGCCGAGCCATCGACGTGCCCCTGACCTACGTCCCCTTCTCCGGCTCAGGCCAGGCGGTCACGGCGTTGCTCGGCGGGCACGTCCATGCAGTGGTGGCTGCCCCCTTCGAAGTCGACGCGCACGTGAGGGCGGGGGTGCTTCGGGTACTTGCCGTGATGGCCGATGAACGGTCCCCCCTCCTGCCGGATGTGCCGACGTTCTCATCGCTAGGCTATCCCGACCTGACGATTGACGCATGGGGCGGATTTCTTGCTCCTCGTGGTCTCGCGCCGGACCGTCGCGAGCGCCTGCTGCAGGCGCTTACGGACGTACTCGCGAGCGACGAGTTCGCGCGCTTCGCACGAGAGCGCGGTCTCGAGGTCGAGGTGCGGAAGGGAGAGGCCTTCGAGCAGTTCGTCCAGCAGGAGTCCGAGCGCTTCGGGCACCTCGTGGCCCAGGCGGGACTCGGTCTGGCCGGCGCGCGGTGACGGAATGAACGCACGCAGGTGGGACACCGGTCTGGGCCTCGCGTTTGCCGTTCTCGGCGCATCGCTGGCCCTCGCCGGCCGCGGACTGCCCGATGGTCTGGCACACGTGCCCGGCCCTGGATTCTTCCCCACCATGATCGGCCTTGGCCTGGCCCTCCTTGGCCTTGCGCTGGCCGCGTCAGCCCGTCGTCCGGTCTCCTCCGCTTTAACCGACTACTGGCCACACGGCTGGCGCGATCGGCGCCTGCGGCAGGTCGCCGCGATCCTGGCGCTGCTGGCGGCGTACCTTGCGCTCTGGGATGCTGTGCCCTTCGTCTGGCGCACACCACTCCTCCTGGCCGGCATCTACCGCACCGTCGGGGAGCCCTGGCTTCGAAGCAGCGTTCTGGCGGTGTCGATCACGGCTCTCCTGGTGGGCGTCTTCGACGCGCTGCTCCGCGTGCGGCTCTGACGTGCCGATTTTCGATCCCGCGACCTGGCTGTACCTCTCCGCAGGTGTGATCCTCGGCATCGTCTTCGGGGCACTCCCCGGGTTCACCGCCACCATGGGGCTGGCCATCCTGACCCCGCTGACCTTCTGGCTGCCGACCGACCAGGCCCTGGCCATGCTCTTCGGGCTGCTGTGCGCCGCCATCTTCAGCGGTGGTATCCCCGCCATCCTCATCAACACACCGGGAACTCCGGCCTCCATCGCAACGACCTGGGACGGCTATCCGCTGGCGCAGCAGGGGAAGGCGGGGCTCGCCCTGGGGGTGAACGCGTTTGGCGCCTTCGTGGGTCAGGCGATCAGCATTCTCGTCCTGGCGCTGGCCGGATATCCGCTGGCGGCGTTCGCCCTGCGGTTCGGGCCGGCGGAGTATTTCGCACTCGCGGTGTTCGGCATCAGCATGATGGTCAGCATTTCCAGCGAGTCGCTGCTCAAGGGACTGCTGATGGGGATGCTGGGGCTCGCGATTTCGGTCGTGGGACTCGATCCCATCATGGCCTACCCGCGCCTGACGTTCGGCTCGGGTGCCTTCATCGAGGGAGTTTCGTTCATCCCGGTGATGGTCGGGTTGTTCGGAGTGGCCGAGGTGCTGATGCAGGTGTACGCACGTGCGCCGCACCGGCTGCGCCATCCCCTGCCGCTCGAGCGCATCGTGCCCTCCGGCCGCGAGCTGCGGGAGATGGCGCCTCACGCCCTGCTCGGCTCGATCGTCGGCACCGGGGTTGGAATCATCCCGGGGGCCGGCGGCGACATCGGCTCGATGATCGCGTGGGGGCAGTCCCGCCGCCTGTCGTCCACGCCCGGCGCATTCGGGCACGGATCGCTCCAGGGCCTCGTGGCCTCGTGCACGGCGGCCAACGCGGCCATCGGCGGCGCTGTAACGACCATGCTCACGCTGGGGATTCCCGGCGACGCCGCCTCCGCCGTCCTGATTGGCGCACTGCTAATCCATGGCCTTCAGCCCGGCCCGATGTTGTTCAGGGATCGTCCCGAACTCGCAAGTGACATCGTCATGTTGCTGCTGATGGCCTCATTCCTGACATTTCTCGTCGGGCTGGCAGGTGCGAGACCACTCGCCCGCATCCTCACGATCAGGGACGAGATACTCTGGGGATTGATCCTGATCGTGTGCGTCCTCGGAAGCTACGCCCTGAACCAGGCGCAGGTCGATGTGTGGGTGATGCTTGTTTCCGGGGCGCTCGGCTTCGTCCTGCGGCAGGCCCGCTTCCCGATGGGGCCGCTCGTGCTCGCCCTGATTCTCGGGCCCATGGCTGAAGCGAACCTGCGGCGGGCGCTCGTGCTCTCACAGGGGGACGTCAGCGTGTTCCTGACACGCCCGATCGCCGTGGTGCTCCTGGCCATCACCGCCGGCTCACTCCTGTGGCCGCTGATCCGCCGGCGCTCCCGTCGTAGCACCGGCTTGAACTCCGACCGGGATTGATACGCGCGCGTCACAGGCGCTTCGCTCAGACTACGCGCTGCGCCAGCGGCCGCAGGCCCGGGATGTCAGCCCTGTCGAGCCACGCGGGCAGCCATTTTTCGAATCTGCCGATCTGGTGCACACGCTCAGGACCGAGCGGCAAGGGAAGTGGTCCCGTGTCGACGCCGCGGACCCCGAGGGCAACCCGGACGCCCCACGGGGTCGGCAAGACAGAAAGCTCCGTGATCAGCTCGTCGAGCAGCCCCTGGCACCGCGTGGCCTCCGCGTGATCTCCGCGCCGGTGGCTGTGGTGGAGCGCGACCATCAGTTCCGGGCAGCAGCACGCCACGCCGGAGATACCACCGTCCCACCCCGCGTCGAGTCCGGCGAGCGCATTCCGGTCGTCCCCGACCAGCAGGGTCCATTCGCGGTCACGTCGGGCCTCGGGGAACCGCAGCAGGTTTTCTGGCCTGCCGCTGCTGTCCTTGATCCCGACGACATTGCGTTCGCGGTCCATCAGACGGACCGCCGTGTCGGGCTCGAGGGGCGTTGCAAAGTCCGGCAGGTCGTACAACAGGCATGGCAGAGAAACCTGGCCCGCCACGTGCGCGCAGTATGCGGCCAGATCCTCCTGCTGGTAACGGAAGAACACGGGCATTGGCAGCAGCACCGCACGGCTCTCCGCCTCGGCGGCCGCCGTTCCCAGCGCGAGCACACGCGGCAGCGAAGACGAGCCGATCGCCGTCACGATTCCGGTACCTCGGGGCACCCGCTGCTGAACGCGCCGGATGATCGCGAGCCGCTCGGCAAGTTCCAAACGCGGAAACTCCCCCGTCGCGCCGCCGATGCACACGCCGTCCACACCGCGCTCCAGGACGAAGTCGCAGATCCGATCGGCGGTCTCCAGATCCAGCCGTCCCTCGGCATCAACCGGCGTGGCGAGCGCGGCAAACAAGCCGGTCAGCCGCATGTTCCATCTCCTGGCGTGCACATCACCTGAACCGGCATCAGTACTATCGCCGTGGCGACAAGAGTGTCAACCGGCGGGCGGGTGCTCCGACCCCGATTGCGCCACCGTATTCATTTCCGGTAAGGTGACGAGCGCGAAGGAGGGTTGATGTGACGATCCATACAGCGGTTGCCGCGGCGCTCGCTCTGTGCCTGACGGGACTTCATGGCGGAGCTGCCCAGGAAGCCCCCTTTCACAAGAGCACGCTCGTCTTCCCGCTCGAGGGCTGGCACAACCACTCCTCCATGATCGTCGAGTTGCCCAACCGCGATCTTCTCGTCTGCTGGTTCCACGGATCCGGCGAGCGGACCGCCGACGACGTGGTCGTGCGCGGTGCGCGGATGCGCGGAGGAACGGGAGCCTGGAGCGCTCCGTTCCTGCTCGCGGATACGCCGGGGTATCCGGATACCAACCCCACGATGTTCCTGGATCCGCAGGAGCGGTTGTGGCTGCTCTGGCCCGCCATCCTCGCCAACGAATGGCACACGGCGCTCATGCAGTTCAAGATCAGCACGCGGCACGCCGGTGAAGGGGCTCCGGAATGGGAGCAGCAGGGCCTCCTGCTCCTCAAGCCGGGCGAGCCGTTCCAGCAGAAGGTCGAAGAAGCGCTGAAGCGCTTCGAGCGCGAGGCGGCCGGGTCGCTCGACGAACGAATGGTCGAGCACATGGCCTCAATTCGAAAGCAGGCGTCCGACAAGCTCTCCAGGCGCCTGGGGTGGATGACACGCGCGCATCCGACGGTGCTCGACGGTACCCGCATCATCGTACCGCTCTACTCCGACGGCTACAGCTTTTCGCTCATGGCGATCTCGGACGATCGCGGCGCGACATGGCACGCAAGCGAACCGCTGGTCGGGCGCGGGAACATCCAGCCGACGATCGCCAGGCGTCGTGACGGAACGCTCGTGGCCTACATGCGCGACAACGGGCCGCCACCAAAGCGCCTGCACATCAGCGAGTCGAAGGACCGCGGCGACACCTGGAGCGACGTCCGCGACTCGGACATCCCGAACCCCGGCACCGGCGCCGAGGTCGTCGTGCTTCGCAACGGGCACTGGGCCCTGATCTACAACGATCTGGAGCGTGGCCGGTACAGCCTCGCGGTTTCCATCTCCGAAGACGAGGGCGCGACCTGGCCTCACACCCGCCACCTCGAACAGGATCCGCCGTCGGAGGACCAGAACGCGCTCGGCCAGTACCACTACCCCTCGCTGATCCAGGCGGCTGATGGCTCGCTGCACGCCACCTACAGCTACTTCCTGCCGCCGGCCCGGGCCGCCGCCAAGGATTCAGAGGGACGCCCCGTCCGCAAGAGCATCAAATACGCGCACTTCAACGAGGCCTGGGTACGGCAGGGAGAGTCCCCGCCGGCAGCGACCGCCGCACAGCCGACAGGCCGCTGACCTTCGGAAGAGGAGCCGTTTTTTGCTGGAGCATCTTGCAAGCCGCCGGATAAAAGTAGGGGTCCTGGACTTTGGCGATGGCCGTGCGTTCCTTCAGGAGCCGCTCGCGCCCGTGAACCGCCAGTTTCGCGACCTGCTCGTCTCGCGTCTCGAAGCCGACGGCTTCGAGGTGGTACCCGGCGACGACGTGATCTGGCAGAACGAGATCGCGGTCCGCAACGGCCGCGCGCTGATGGCGGCGGGGGTCGATGCGGTCATCTTCAACTTCTCGGTCTGGGCCTGGCCTCAATACGCCCGCGTGGCCGCGCAGTTCTGCCCCAAGCCGGTGGTGATGTTCTCCAACATCAACCCGCAGTACCCGGGACTGG
>JACCXG010000157.1 GCA_013697225.1 Acidobacteriota bacterium | reverse complement strand
CGGGCCGGGCGGCGCAGCCGTCTGGCGGCTTCGTCGCGCGTGTCGGCCAGACCGGGAGGTGCTCCCGCGTGTTCCCGGCAGGCACGGGTCTGCTCCATGACTGCGGACAGCACCACGCGGGCCCGTCGCGTGCGCGTCACCAGGCGCAGGCCGGGCAGTGTTGGATCCAGGGTGAGCACGCGCTCGATCACCGTCAGCCGCTCCCGAAGGTCGGTGGCGGAAGGCTGCACGGCCAGCGCCCGCCGCAGCGTGCCGCGGGCGTCTGCGCTGCGTCCGGTCGTCATCTGGAGCTCCGCAAGCTGCCCCAGGAGCTCCACGTCGCGCGGCGCGTTCGTCGCGGCCGAGTCGAGGGTATCGATTGCCAGCTCCGGCGCGCCGTGCCTGGCCAGGAGATCAGCCACCCGGCGAGCGGCCACGGTCTGGCCGGCCGGCAGCTCGGACTTCACGCGCAGGAGCTCGGCGAGGATCTCCTCCCGCGCATCGAGCCGCGTCAGGTAGTCGATCAGCTCGAACCGCGTGGCCACCCGATCGGCCAGGGCATCACCCGGCCATTCACCATAGATGGCACGTTGATAGGAACTTCGGGCCTCGTACTGGCGATCGCGGGCGGCATGGATGCGGGCGAGCCCCCGGTTCAACGCACCATCGGCCGGATCGCGCCTCAGAAGCTCCCGGAGATAACTCTCGGCCTCGGAGAGCCGGCCGAGCGAAAGGAGGGTCAGGGCAAGGGCGCGGGCAGCCTCCGGGTGCTCCCGTTCCAGCGACAACGCCGCCCGGTACTCGCGTACTGCGCCTGCCAGGTCGTCGCGTGCAGCACGCTCCCGGCCGTGGTCCAGGTGATCGCGGGCCCGGGTGGTGCGCACCTCGTGATGGACAGAATCCAGGAACGCGGTGGCACCGAACAACGCGCCGAGCAGCACCAGGACGAGGACCGTGAGAGGCTGGGAGCGAGGAATCGAAACCGCCATACGGGTGTCGCGGTGTCTAGGATACTCGCGCGGAGCCCCGGAGGCGGCGGTCTACTGGTAATCCCCTTCGCTCTCGGGCGAGGGTGATTCCCCGGAGAAGCCTGCCGGCATGACCACGTCCAGGAGCGACTCGCGGAGGTCCCTGAGCCGGTGGTCCAAGGGTATCGCGGGGGCAGGCGGAGGCTGGCTCTGTGCCATCAGGAAGGCCCAGGCCGGCGGCCCGTCCCCTCCGGAGACGTACTGGTGCTTCAGCCGCTGCACATTGGCAGCGTAGTCGGCCCCCTTCCCCTTGCGTGCGGCAGGGAGGCCCCGGTGATACGCGGCGACCGCAAGATCCAGGTCTCCTTCCGCGCGGACCAGCTCGCGCCCGAACCACACGGCGGCCACGCGGGTGCCATTCCACGGGTCGAAGTAGTCAGGCTCGTTCAACAGGAAGTCCACGGTGTCTTCCGCCGCCATCTCTTCAAGCACACGCCGGCAGTGATCGGAGCAGCCCGCAAGGCCCAGATCCCGGTTTCCCCATTCGTTCACGTTGATCGCGCGGTGCTCGAACCAGGACTCCGCCATCACGATGGCGGAGACGGTCCGGGCGACCAGCTGCGGGCTCTCCGCGTACCCGGCGCCCACGTCGTAATAGCCGGTCCAGTGCTCGATCATCCGCTGATAGGCCATCGCGCGAACTGGCTGTGGAATTCCGTCCCAGTCGTGGACCGACAGCTCCTTCCAGACGGACGGACCCTCCAGGACGTAGCGATACTGGTCGAGCATGTTCCCGAGCGCCCGCTCGCGCAGCGGACCCGGGACCTTGTCCCAGTCGCCGAAGTGCATCTGCCGCCAGAGCGTGCGGTCTTTCAGCAGCTGATCGACGGTGACGGTCCGGGGCACATTGTGCCAGAAAGTGGTAATCGTGACGGCTACCGGGCGCACGTCGAACAGGCTCGGGGTCTTCGCCGGCACGTGCGGCAGTGTCGGGAACTCAGCTTTCTCCGCCCAGACACTGCCCAGAAGTGCGCTCCCGAGTATTACTGTGACGATTGCCGCCGCCCGTGCGGCTCGGCCGCGGGTCATGCCGACCCGGTATGCAAAGCCGGGTCCGGATACTGGTGGGGAGCATCGCTCTCGGCCGGAGGTCAGCCGGAAGTTCGGGGCGTCCAGTATCCTTCCCGCGCGTAATGCCCGTGCAGCTGCTCCTCGTGCTCGCGGTTCAGCAGCTGTGACGGGTCGTACTCGGGGCTGTTCTTGACCCCCTCGCGGGTGACGTCGACGTGGACCTTCGAGGCCTCCCATTCGCTACGGCAAACCCAGTCTCTGGAGATCAGCACGTTCTTTCCGCCGATCCAGTTCCCCGTGCCGACCACGAGATAGCGGATTGCCCAGCCATCGTCATCGGCCACGAAATCCTTGATGTGCCCTATCTC
>JACCXG010000144.1 GCA_013697225.1 Acidobacteriota bacterium | reverse complement strand
CATGGTGTTCGACCGTCAGGGTCAGGAAGTGGCGCGGCACCAGGTGGAGCACGACCAGATACTTCCGCGCCCGGGATGGGTCGAGCACGATCCGCTGCAGATCGCGGCGCGCGTGAACGAGTCGATTGCCGGAGCCCTGAATGCGGGGGGGCTGACCGCGGCGGACCTCGCGGCCATCGGCATCACGAACCAGCGCGAGACCACCGTCGTCTGGAACCCGAAGACCGGCCGCCCCTGGTACAACGCCATCGTCTGGCAGGACACGCGGACCGACCGCCTGGTTTCGGCCCTCGAGGCGCGTGCAGGGGAGCTGATTCGCAGCCGTGCGGGGCTTCCGCCAGCCACCTATTTCTCGGGCGGCAAGGTGCAGTGGATCCTCGAGAACGTCGAGGGGGTCCGCGAAGCGGCGTCGCGGGGAGAGGCGGTGTTCGGCAACATCGACACCTGGGTGATCTGGAACCTCACCGGTGGTCGCGACGGTGGGGCACACGTCACCGATGTGACCAACGCCAGCCGTACGATGCTGATGGATCTCCGCACCCTGGACTGGGATGACGAACTGCTCCAGGTCTTCGGGATCCCGCGTGAGATGCTCCCCGCCATTCGCTCCTCGTCGGAGAAGGCGTATTACGGGATGACGCTCCGCACCGGACCTGTCGGCGGCGAGGTGCCGCTGTGCGGCGATCTCGGCGATCAGCAGGCGGCCACGGTCGGCCAGGTGTGCGTGTCCCCGGGAGAGGCAAAGAACACGTACGGCACGGGCAACTTCATGCTGCTCAACACCGGCCGGGATGTAGTGCCTTCGAAAGCGGGGCTGCTGACAACGGTCTGTTATCGAATGGATCAAGCCGAGCCCATCTACGCCCTGGAGGGCTCCATCGCCGTCACAGGCTCTGCCGTGCAGTGGCTGCGTGATCAGCTTGGGATCATCGCCTCGGCCGGCGAGGTGGAGGCGCTGGCAACGAGCGTGCCTGACAACGGCGGGATGTACTTCGTGCCGGCGTTCTCCGGACTCTTCGCGCCGCACTGGCGATCGGACGCGCGCGGCGCCATCGTCGGGCTGTCGCGGTTCAACACGAAGGCGCACCTCGCGCGGGCGACGCTGGAGGCGATCTGCTACCAGACGCGCGACGTCGCCGACGCGATGGTGCAGGATTCCGGCGTGCAGCTGGAAGTGCTGAAGGTGGATGGGGGCGCCACCGTGAACGACACCCTCATGCAACTGCAGGCGGACATTCTCGGCGTCCCCGTTGTCCGCCCGGTGGTGGCCGAGACGACCGCCCTCGGGGCCGCGTATGCAGCGGGGCTCGCCACCGGGTTCTGGACGGGGCTGGAAGACCTGCGCCAGAACTGGAAGAAAGACCGGCAGTGGGAGCCGCGCTGGAGTGCCGATCAGCGCGAGGCGGGCTACGCAGGATGGAAGAAAGCGGTCGCCCGCACGCTGGACTGGGTGGAGGTGGGCTAGGCCGTTACGACTCGATCTTGATGAGCTCCACGTCGAATACGAGCATGCCCTGCGGCGCGCCGCGCTGACCGCCGTACGCGAGCTTTTCCGGAATCCACAGCCGGCGCGTTTCCCCTTCGACCATCAGCTGCACCCCCTCGGTCCACCCCGGAATCACCTGGTTCAGTCCGAACGAGATCGGCTCGTTCCGCGCGACGGAGCTGTCGAACATCTGTCCGTCCGTCGTCCATCCGCTGTAATGCACTTTCACGCGCGACGCGGCGCGGGGGTGTTGTGTGCCCGACCCGGGGGTCAGAACTTTGGTGGCCAGGCCGCTCGGCGTGGTGGCCGCATCGGCTGGCGGAGCTTTGACGTCGGGTGGCGCCGGGATCGTTTTTGGCATCGGCTGGTCCTCAGTGTGTGAGTATCGTAGTGTCTTGCGGGTCCCGGCGTCGACCTCGTCCGTCCGGCGCCCCCGAAGGAGGTCTTGTGTCGCATGATGTGCCACGACGTGCGCTCGGGCGCACCGGGGAGCAGGTGTCCGCCATCGGGCTCGGCGGATGGCATCTCGCGCTGAGCCATGTCAGTGAGGCGTCCAGCCTTGAAATCGTCCGCACGGCCATAGACCGCGGCATCACCTTCATGGACAACTGCTGGGACTACAACGACGGGGCCAGCGAAATCCGGATGGGGAAGGCGCTTCGCGACGGGTACAGGCAGAAGGCCTTCGTGATGACGAAGATCGACGGCCGCTCCCGGAAGGAAGCGGCCCGGCAGCTCGACGAGTCGCTGCGCCGCCTGCAGACCGACTGCATCGACCTGGTGCAGCACCACGAGATTATCCGGTACGAGGATCCTCACCGGGTCTTCGACGAGGAGGGGGCGCATCGTGCGCTGGAGGATGCCCGGCAGGCCGGCAAGCTTCGCTACGTCGGCTTCACGGGGCACAAGGACCCTCGCATTTTTCTGTACATGCTGGAGATGTCTCGAGAGCGCGGCATTCGGTTCGACGCCGTGCAGATGCCGCTGAACGTCATGGACGCGCACTATCGGAGCTTCGAGAAGGTCGTGCTCCCCGAGCTCGTGAACGACGGCATCGGCGTCCTCGGGATGAAGTCGATGGCCAACGGGATCATCCTCAAATCGGGGACGGTGACGGCGCTCGAATGCCTGCAGTACGCGCTCCGCCTCCCCACGTCAGTGGTCATCACGGGGATTGATCGCCTGGAGCTGATCGACCAGGCATGCGAGGCAGCACGCACGTTCGGGGAGATGAGCGATCAGGAGGTCACGTCGCTGCTGGCACGCACGGCGAAGCCGGCCTCACGCGGGGAGTTCGAGCCGTTCAAGACGACCTCCATTTTCGACGGGACGGCGGCAAATCCGGACTGGCTTGGGGAGGAACCCGCGCGGGTACAGGCGCTCATCTCCGAGTAGCGCCACGGCCCTCGCCCGTGGTGCCTGCCTCGGATCCGCTTACTGCAGTTCCGCGAGCTCGGCTCGAGCCTGACGGAGTACTGGGAGGTCCTCGTCCGCCTGTTCCCAGGTATTCAACAGACCGGCGTAGGCATTGCGGCTCCCGGCGATGTCACCGGTCTGCGCCAGCGCCCGCGCCAGACCAAGCTGCGACAGGGGAATCACAGGCGAGAAGGGGTCGGCCCCGCGATGGTCCAGCACGCTTTGGAACTCCCGGGCAGCCTCCGCAGGCTCCTTCCCGAGGGACCTCGCCTCACCGCGCAGGTACGCAGGAACGAGTGCCGCAACGGTGCCGCGCTCATAGCGGGCGGCCAGACGCAGCTCCTCCACAGCGGCGGCCGCACGTCCGCGGCGCATCAACACGGCAGCTTCGGCGGTCGGAAGGTAAGCGGCGTGCAGCAGGGTGTCGTCCGGGCGAACCGGCCGAAGCCGGCGTATCAGGTGTTCAGCGCCCTCGAGCGCGCCGGCCAAACCCAGTGCGGTTGCCGCCCGGAGCTGTGGCTCGAAGGCGGTGGCCGTGCTGACCACGCCGCGCGCGAGCTCCAGCGCCTGCGGATGGTAGCCGAACAGAGCCTCGGTGAGTGCGGCCTGAGAGGCGTATCCCGACGCGACCTGATCGAATCCCTCCCGCGTGGCGGTCGCCACCGTCTCGCGATAGAGCGCCCGTGCCTCCGCGATATGCCCTCGGAATGCCGCGATTTGGGCTCGCGCGCCGGTTATGTCGAACCCGCGGCGGTTGGCAGCCGCCCAGTCCAGTTGCGCACGGATGCCCTGCTCATCACGGTCGAGTTCCGCCAGCTGGTAGAGGAGCCGGCGGGTGGGTACGGTTTCGATGCCCTTGGCCACGGTCTGCTGGGCGATCCGGCGCGCCTCCGCATAGCGTCCGGCGCCACGGTGCGCGTACGCCAGGTTCGAGTAGGGGAACGCGTGGGCAGGATTCCGGCGGATCGCTTCCTCAGCCTCGGCAACGGCACCGTCGTAGTCGCCCAGCCTGATCAGCAGCAGCGCGAGCGCATTCGCCGGCCGGTAATCGCGGGGGTACGTGCCCTTCCAGACCTCCAGCGTTTCGCGGGCCCGGTGCTGATCGCCGGTGAACCGGTCGTGGTACTGGTACGTGATGAAGAGGCGTTCGCGCTCGCTCACATGCTCGCGCTTCTCGTAGGCGAGCCTGGCGAACTCTTCGCTGCGGCCGGTCTCGCCGAGCCCTCCGTAGATGGTGGATAGCGTCGTGTAGGCCAGCGCGAAACGGGCGTCCAGCGCGATGGCACGCTCGAAGAACGGGATGGAGTCGATCTCCGACCCGGCCGCCCGCCGGCTCGCCCCTTCCGTATAGGCCTTCAGCGCCTCGAGTGATGGCGTCGTCGCTTCCTCGATGGGGACGTTGTGACGTGCCAGCGAGGCACGCGACTCCCCCAGTGCGGTGCGAATGGTGGCGGTCAAGGGGCCGATCGCCCGCAGCACATCTTCCTTCCGTCCGATTTCCACGTGCTGCCGCGCGATGACGTCGCCGGAGTGGCAGTCCGTGGCCGCGAGCGCCACGACGGTGTCCGGCCCGACCGAGGAGACGCTGCCGTCGAGCATCGCCTGAAGCCCCAGGCGCTGGCAGACCTCGATGCCCACGGCATGCGTCATCCGCGCGTCTGGAGGCTGTCCCATCAGCTGTAGCGTGCTGCGGATGCGTTCATCGGACACGAGGTCCAGATACGGCGATTGCGCCAGGTACACCGTCACGGCTTCCCGGAGGGTGCCATCGAAATCAGGATCACCGGTCCCGTTCACGATCTGGCTGACGAGCACGGCGCTCCGCTCGACGCCCGCCACCGGGGCCGACCACCACGACCGCGCCGCGGCCGTAACGGCCGCGAGCCCGAGAAGGATGACGGCTGCACCCCCGAGCGCGGCAAAGGTCCCGAGGGGCCCCTTCGGTCGCCAGCGGTCCAGCCTCCGCACCGGCTGGTCGAGAGCGCGCCGCGCCCGGCGCAGGTCGTCGAGCAGCTCCGTCGCAGTCGCATACCGGTGCGCCGGATCCTTGGAGAGCGCGCGCCCGAGGATCGGTTCGACAGAGGGCAGCAGCCGCGGGTTGACGGTTCTCGGGGGCATCGGCTCACGTGTGGCGATGGCCGAGGCCATACGCGCGGGCGTCTGCCCGTCGAAAGCCCTGACGCCGGTCACCATCTCGTACAGCAGCGCCCCTGCTGCGAAGAGATCGGACTGGTGATCCACTGCCCCACCGGCCACCTGCTCGGGGGACATGTAGGCATGAAAGGGAGCCTCGGT
>JACCXG010000124.1 GCA_013697225.1 Acidobacteriota bacterium | reverse complement strand
AGCCATGCATCAAGCTGGCGACTCGGCCCCTCGTGTCCCTGGAGGTTCTCGATGTCACAGAAGCCATCCGGTTTCAATCGGCGTCAGTTTTTTGCCCGTTCCGCGGCCGCAGCCGGCGCCGGCACGTTGAGCGGCGGCGTTCTGGAGGGGCTCGTTGCAAGAGCGGCCTACGCCGAGGGCCCGAAGGGGCGCCGCGGGACCGTTGGCTACGGCCGCCTCTCGCCCGCCGGCGACGATCTCTCGCTCCCTCCAGGCTTTCACTACCGCGTGATCAGCAACGAGGGGGACCCGATGGACGACGGGTTTCCGACCCCGAAAGCCATGGACGGGATGGCGGCGTTCCCGCTGCCGAATGGAAACGTGCTGCTGGTCCGGAACCACGAGGACAGCCAGGCCGGTTCGGTATTCCGTCCCCGGCCATCAGGCAGTACATCGACGAGCGCGGGAATCCTGAACGATGTGCTCGAGACAGACTTCGGACCCCGGGCCTTCGCGTACGATGCCTATGCGGGCGGCGGGACCACGACGCTCGAGGTCGAACCACAGGGGCAGCGTCGTCTTGTCCGGCAGTACTGGAGCCTCGTCGGAACCCTGCGCAACTGCGCCGGCGGTCCGACTCCATGGGGAAGCTGGCTCACGTGTGAGGAGTCGCTCGAGAGCCGATCGGCCGCGAGCTTCGCAGAGGATCACGGCTACATTTTCGAGGTGCCGCTGGATACGGTGCCGGGGACGCCGGCGCAGCCTGTCGCGCTGCGGCACCTGGGAAGATACAGCCATGAGGCCGTTGCCGTGGATCCCGCCACCGGGATCGTGTACGAAACCGAGGATCAAGGGGACGGATCGGGGTTCTACCGGTTCGTTCCATCCGTGAAGCCGACGCGGCCGGGCGACCTCGCCACGACGAGCGGTGTCTTGCAGATGCTCAAGATCGCGGGCGCACCGCAGTATGAGACCGCCATCAACCAGGCGGTTGGCGCTGTGCTGCCCGTGGAGTGGGTGACGATCACCAATCCGGATCCAATCCCGGTAAGCTCCACCGCACTCGGTCCCACTCTCTCTGCCGTCTTCGTCGAGGGGTTCGCTGCAGGGGGGGCACGGTTCCGCCGCCTGGAAGGCTGCTGGGAAGCCAACCGGCGGATCTTCTTCGTCTCGACCAATGGCGGCAACATGGGCTTCGGGCAGGTCTGGATGTACGATCCGGTCGCCGAGACGCTTACCTTGCTGGTGGAGTCCCCCAGCCACGAGGTCTTCGATGGACCGGACAACATCTGCACGAGCCCTCGTGGCGGTCTGATGGTCTGTGAAGACGCCGGGAGCGCGCAGTTCCTGCGGGGCATCACCCCGTCTGGCCACATCTTCGATTTCGCCCGGAACTTGCGGAACACCACGGAGTTCGCGGGCGCCTGCTTCAGCCCGGACGGGCAGACGCTGTTCGTCAACCTTTACGGGCGCGGGACGGTGCGGACGACACAGCCCTACAGGAGTGCCGTCCAGATACCGGTCGGGCCCGAGCGCTTCGAACGGGCGGCAACAGTGGCAATCTGGGGTCCCTGGCGGGCCGGGCCGCTCTGATCTTCAGCTCCCCGGCTGAGTAGATGGCTCCGATGTGTGCGGTGGACCAGGGGGGCGCCCCACCCGCCGCGCACCCTCGCGAGCACCGTGACCACACGCTGACCCGCGCGCTGGCATGGCTGCTCTCCCGCAGCCGCGTGTGCGGCGCACGCTTCCAGGGGACTAGACTGGGCCATGCGTGCAAAGCGTGCGGGTTACGCGCTTGCGGCCCGGGCGCTCATCCTCGTCGGGGCCTTCATCGTCGTCCGGATGGTCCTCGGCTCAGATGCCGTACGAACGACGATGGAGGTGCAGCTGGCCGCCCGGCTGGGGCAGCCCGTCCGGATTGGCGCCGCAAGGGCGGTGCTCTTTCCACGTGTCGCCGTCGATCTCGACGACGTGGCGATTGGCTCACCGGCGGCAGTGAGGCTCGGAACGGTGCGGATGGTGACCGG
>JACCXG010000123.1 GCA_013697225.1 Acidobacteriota bacterium | reverse complement strand
TCCCAGACGAGCTTGTGCATGACGTGGAACTCCGCCAGCCGCCCAATCGCGAGCGACGTCGACGTGAACCCGGACGCCGGCGTCGCCATGACGTTCCCGACGTATGCGACCGCCCCGGCACAGACGCCGCCGACCACCACCACCAACATCAACTTTCGTCGCATCTTCACTCTCCTTGTTTGCATCCGTCCCAGTCCGGAGCCGGCACCTACAATCAACCAGCCGGCGGCGCGGCTCAAGCGGTAGAGGGCGGCGCACCCGGCATTCGGCCGTTCTGCCACGGAATACCGTCGCTTACCGCCCGCTGCGGGAGGTCAGTACAATCTGGAGGCGGTGACTCACCTGCCACATCCAGACGCTCCAGGGCGCGACGCGGCGGACCGGCTCGACTCCTGGAAGGAGATCGCGGGCTACCTCAAGAGGGACGTCACCACGGTGCAAAGGTGGGAGCGACGGGAAGGCATGCCCGTGCACCGGCATGTGCACGAGAAGAGGGGATCTATTTACGCCTTCCGCAGCGAGCTCGACGAGTGGGCCCACAGCCGGCACGGGAGTCAGGTCGTTGACAGTGCCCCGGCTGCGGAACAGCCGCCCGAAGGAGCTCCGCCGCAGACAGTAAATCCAGCAGCTGTCCCCCCACCCCCTCCGGGCACTCGTCGGCTGAACGTGTGGACCCTCGCCACCGGAGTGTTATTGCTGGTCTCCGGGTTCGCCGCCTGGCAGCTGGGACGCGATCGCTCCTTCGCGCTGCTGACCGGTGCCCGTTTTCAGCAACTGACCGACTTCGCAGGGAACGCGCACGCCGCAGCCCTCTCGCGCGACGGCAGGTTGGTGTCTTTTCTTTCGGATCGGGCCGGGCAGATGGACGTATGGGTGACCCAGCCCGGGACCGGGAAGTTCTACAACCTGACGCAGGGATCGGAAAAGGACATCGTCAACCCTTCCCTCCGTAACCTTGGCTTCACCCCCGACGGGAGCCTCGTGACGTACTGGAGACGCGTTGTCGATCCGACGGGCACGCACATCAGCATCTGGGCGGCGCCGGTTCTCGGCGGGCCGCCGCGGCCTCACCTCGAAGGTGTGGCGGAATTCGATTGGACGGCCGACGGGGCGCGGCTCGTCTACCATACGCCCGGCCCAGGCGATCCCATGTTCGTACGCGACAAGGAGCAGACGGCGGCGCGGGCGATCTTTACAGCGCCCGCCGGACGGCACAGTCACTTTCCCGTCTGGGCACCGGATCAGTCATTCGTCTATTTCGTCGATTCGCTGGAAGGGGCGGTGCCCGAGCGCATGGACATCTGGCGCATCCGACCGACGGGGGGCACGCCCGAGCGGATCACCCATCACGATTCGCGCGTCACGCACCCGGTTTTTGTAGACGCGCGGACGCTGGCTTACCTGGCGAGCGACGCGGATGGTTCCGGACCGTGGCTCCACACACTCGACGTGAAGCGCCGTGTGCCCCACCGCATCAGGGTCGGGCTCGAAAGCTACACCTCGCTTGCCGCGAGCACTGACGGCCGCCGCCTTGTCGCCGCCCTGACCCGCCGGCAAGAGACGTTCTGGCGGTTTCCGATCACCGACACGCCGACGACATTGTCAACGGCCCGGCGCATTCCGCTGACCACGGGAAGCGGATCGGCTCCGCGGCTGGGTCCCGGTTACCTGCTCTATGTCTCGTCAAAGGGGGAGAGCGACAGCATCTGGAAGCTTCAGGGCGAGGTCGCCACCGAACTGTGGAGTGCGCCGGGGACGCGGATCATCGGCCCCCCCGCCGTGGACCGTGATGGGCGTCGCATCGCGTTCTCGACACGACGAAACCGACAGACCTCGCTGCTCGTCGCCAATGTTGACGGGACCGGCACTCGAATCGTCACCAGCTCGCTCGACTTGCAGGGGGCTCCGGCCTGGGCGCCGGAGGGCCAGTCGATCACCATCGCTTCGACCGTCGATGGAACGCCGCGGCTGTTCAACGTGCCACTCGACGGCAGTGCCCCCTCACCTCTCGTCTTCGAGCACTCGACCGATGCAGCCTGGTCAGATGACGGGGCGGTGGCGGTGTACTCCGGGCCTGATGTCGGCACGACGTTTCCTTTGAAGGCGGTCACCGCTACCGGCGAGGCCTCGTCACTCCCCTCCGTGACGCTCACCCGCGGAGCCAGACACGTGGCGTTCCTCCCCGGGGGACGGACGCTGGCGGTTCTGCGCGGCGAGATGGGCCACAAGAATCTGTGGCTCATTGACCTGACAACCGGCGCCGGGCGGCAGTTGACGGACTTCGGCCCGGATTTCACCGTCCGAGACTTCGACATCTCCCCGGACGGCCGCGAAGTCGTGGTCGAGCAAGTGCAGCAGCAGTCGGACCTCGTCTTGATTGACTTGCCCCGTCGGTGACGATCTTAGTAGCAGCCTGGCCGATCGGTGTCCTTGATTCAACCTGCAGTAATAAGAAGAGCAAGGTCCCCAATGCGGAACCTCTCATCGCCACCGTCTGAATTCTATTGACGATCGGCGTGAATTCTCGCACACTGAACCTACTCCCCCCCAAACTATCGCAGGGCGTTGACGGCATGCGACTACGACGAGGCGCCTAGACGCGTCGGCGTGCACCGCATCGTTGTTACAGTTCTGCCTACAGGAACAAAACGCGCGACAGATCTCGTCAGCCGTAATCGCTCGCAGGCATCGTCGTGTCTCGTCACCAGGTTGGGAAGAGATTCGGGGGGTCCGGAGCTCGAGATCCAGCCACTTAGTTGTACGCCGGAGGTGTGCCTCCGGATTAGCCGGGTGATGCGGCGAGTTCATGCACTGTCGCAGCGCCGCTGATGCAGAGAGGATGGACACATGCAGACAAGAAGGGCATTACTTACCTTGATCGGCAGCCTTACGACCGTGCTGACGATACTCGGCGGCCAGGCGCACGCGCAGGGATATCAGTTCGGCACGTGCGGTGCCGCTGGGGCCACCGGACCGACGCAGGCCATGTGCAATGGGGCCTACCACGCCACGAGCCTGGACGGTGCCGTAATGGTCGTCAATGGAGTTCAGCACTGGACGGTGCCCGTTTCCGGCGTTTACCGCGTGACCGCAACCGGCGCGCAGGGCGCTTCAGCCCAGGCTGGCAGACAGGGGGGGCGCGGAGCACGGATCACCGGCGAGTTCTATCTCCTGGCTGGCACACACCTCCGCGTGTTGGTCGGTCAGGTGGCCGGGCGGAACGATGTGAATGGAGCCGGAGGCGGTGGGAGCTTCGTCGTTGATACAGCCAGTGGTCCGCTTCTCATAGCCGGAGGCGGCGCGGGAACGCGGGCCGGCGCGATCCAGGACGGCTGTGACGCCTCAATCAACACGTTTGGCACAATCGGAAGCGGAGAATCTCCCACATCTGACTGTGAGAACAAGGTCAGTGATGAAGGATATGGCGGCCGTGTGTCGGCGGCCGGCTGGGGCTCGGGGGGTGGCGGATACTTCGGCTCTGGCGAGGATGACTTCCCCTCGGGGAACGGTGGTCAGTCCTGGGCGAACGGAATGCGCGGAGGGAGTACGGGAGCGGGCTGTGCCAGGTGGCCTGTGGCTCATGGGGGCTTCGGCGGCGGCGGCACCGGTGACGGGTGTGCTGGCGGTGGCGGAGGCGGCGGGTATTCGGGAGGGGACGGCGGGTTCATTGCCGGAGGCGGTGGCTCGTTCAACAGCGGCGGCAACAAGGAGGAGGCTGCCGGCGTTGGCGTGGGCGACGGGAGCGTTT
>JACCXG010000106.1 GCA_013697225.1 Acidobacteriota bacterium | reverse complement strand
TCGTCCGCACAGCGCGCGAAAGCGTAGATGGCGGCAATTCCCGGGCGCATTCTCTTTGGCAGCAGGAAAGACGCAACAGGGAAGTTTTCGTAGTGCGTGCGTGCGAGGCGCTCGCAGGCGGCATAGGCGCGCTCCAGATCGGGGTCAGGAGGGCCCGCCGCGAGGGCGCTCACCACTCGGTTTCCGGCACGCCGGCGCGATGGTTCGCAGCCCGCGCCATGGTGAACAGCAAATCAGAGAGCCGGTTGACGTACTGGAGCAGCTCGATCTCGAACGCATCCTCGCCGAGCTCCACCATCGTCCGCTCGGCACGGCGGCAGATCGTCCGCGCTACGTGCAGCGCCGCGCCCGTTTCCGCACCGCCGGCCAGAATGAATCGACGAAGCGGCGGCAGCCCGGCGTCGAGCTCGTCAATCCATCCCTCGAGGCGGGCGACATGGTCGGCGGATATGCCCACCTTCGTCACGCGGCCTGCGATGCGGCGTGCAGGATCCGCCAGGCGTGAACCGAGCGCAAAGAGATCCCGCTGGATCTGGAGAAGCCTCTCACGCAGAACGGCATCGTCGGTCCCGGAGACGACCAGGCCCAGCCAGGCGTTCAGCTCGTCAACTTCGCCGTATGCAGCCACACGGCGGTCCGCCTTCGACACGCGGGTGCCGTCGAACAGCCCCGTATCCCCCGAGTCGCCGGTCCTGGTGTAGATTTTCACAAACGTGATTATCCCTAATCCCGCGGCCCTGATCCCTCTTCCCCTGCTCCGGATCGGTCATCGAACGTCAATCCACCCGGATTCCGCACAGCCCCAGGCACCGGCCCCCACCGCTCAATCGTGTCGATCCGCAACGTCCGGCTCGTGCTCTGCGGACACCGCGTCGGGAACGAGAGCGTGAGCAGATCTCGCCCCGCGGGCGCACGCCGCGAGCCGCAGCCAGGGACGTTACCCGATCCCCGGGCGCGCCAGCGGTTCCGGCGCCGGCTTCTCCACTGGTACCGCCGTTTCGGGCGGGACCTGCCGTGGCGGCACACGCGCGACCCCTACCACATCCTCGTCTCCGAGGTGATGCTGCAGCAGACACAGGTGGACCGTGTGCTGCCGAAGTACCAGCAGTGGCTCGAGAAGTACCCGACCCTGGAGGCGCTTGCGACGGCGCCCGAAGAAGACGTATCCGACACCTGGCGCCCTCTCGGGTACAACGTCAGGCCCAGGCGGCTGCACTCGATCGCCAAGGAGTCGGTGGCGCGGTACGGCGGGGCGCTACCGTCGGATGAGGAGACCCTCCTCGGGTTCAAGGGCATCGGGGCGTACACTGCCGGCGCGGTCCTGAGCTTTGCGTTCGGCAGGCGGGCCGCCATCCTGGACACCAACGTCGCCCGCGTGCTGTTCCGCGTGTTCATCGGGCGGGGAGACCTCAAGTCCCATGCGTCCCGGCGACATCTCTGGACGTTGTCGCGGACGCTGCTCCCTATTCGCCACGTGTTCGACTTCAACCAGGCCCTCATGGATTTCGGCGCCACGGTCTGCACCGCACGCAAGCCGAAATGCCTCCTGTGCCCGATGCGCCCCTCGTGCGCGGCATATCCCTTCGACCCGGCCGGGGAACGTGGCTGAGCCGGTCGTCGTCGCTGCTGCTGTCGTCGAACGGAACGGCGCCTATCTGACCACGCGCAGACTGCGCGGCACCCACCTGGAAGGGTTCTGGGAGTTTCCCGGGGGCAAGTGCGAACCGGGCGAGAGCCACGCCGCCTGCCTGAGGCGCGAGATGCTCGAAGAGCTCGGCTGCGAGGCCGCGGTGGGCGAGAAAATCCTCACGGCAACCCACACCTACGACGACCGGACGATCGTGCTCCACTTCTTCCACTGCAGTATCCACGAGGAGCCGCATCCTCTTCTCGGCCAGGAGATCCGCTGGACGCTTCGGGAGGATCTGCACGCCGCCGACTTCCCTCCCGCCGACCGGGAGCTCATCACGAAGCTGACGGGATGAACGGCAATGCCACTATCGTCGCGCGGCGCGGGCCAGAAGCGTCGGCAGAGCCTGCCTGCAACACAATCCCCGGTTCGACGTGATCCCTGTGAACGTAGGCGAGAGCGATGGGAAGCTGCAGCCGCGGAGAGAAGACCGCGCTGGTGACGACCCCTACGTCGCGGTCGCCGCGGTGGACGCGCTCACCGCGGCTGAAGCCGTCGCTTCCCGCTTCGCCCGCGAGCCCGACGAGATGCCTGGCCACACGTCCTCCCGCGCGGTGCAGCACACGAATGATGATCTCCTGCCCCACGTAGCATCCCTTCGTGAGACTGATCGCCCGCTCCTCTATCCCCGCCTCGAGGGGGATTGTCCCCTCGTCCATATCGGGGCCGAACTCGGGCCGTCCGGCTTCGACCCGTGTGACTTCGGCTGTTTCGGCTGACACATTCACCGCTCCGGCCAGGGCCAGCGCCTGGTTCAAATCACCAGCCACATCCGCCCGGGGGAACAGCTCGAAGCCGGGGACGCCAAAGTCATCGCTTCGGACCACGATCACCGGAATGCCGGCGAACTCCCGCTCGGCGTTCTGGCCGACGGTCATCCTCGGAGTGCCCGCCTCCACGGCTGCAGGCTCTTGGTCTCCTGCGCGGGGTGTCAACACCCGAGACAGAACCGCCGCGGCAAGCGGACCATAAAGCCCGAGGTGACCCAGCGCACCGCGGGCGTCTTCCACCTGGACGTCTTCTGTGAAGATGAAGTCCGCCAGACGCCGGCAGACATCAGCGGCGGTGGCGCCGGGTAGATCCATCAGCACCATCCCACCAAGCTCCGACACGCGCATGTCGCTGATCATGCGCCCGTTGGGGGTCAGGAGCGCCGCGTAGCAGCCCTGGCCCGGGGCCAGCGCAAGGATGTCGTTCGTCAGCAGACCCTGGAGGTAGGTGCGCCTGTCTCCCCCGGTGAGCCGGATCCTCCCGCGGCCGCTCCGGTCCAGAATGCCGGCCCCGCCCTGAAGCGCCTCGTACTCGTCGTGTAAAAACATCGGGTGATATCCTCGGCTATGCCGCTTTTGCGCCATTTTACCGCCGTGCTCTGCGCAACTCTTGCGCTTCTCTCCGCCGGTCCGGCCCGCGCGCAGGAGCCGGCAGCAGCCCAGCCGACGGCCGGCGAAGCGACGTACGTGGTGTTCATTGGCGGGCGGGAGGTCGGCCGGGAGCAGGTCTCGGTCGCCCGGACCTCATCGGGCTGGAGGATTACGTCCACCGGCCAGCTCGTCGCGCCGGTAAGCCTCACGACCCACAGCTTCGAGTTGACGTACGCGCCTGACTGGCAGCCTCTGGAGCTGAAGATCAGCGCAAAGCTGCAGGAACGCGAGATCGGGCTCGCGACCACCTTCGGCCTGACGACCGCCGTCAGCGAGATCACCCAGAACGGGGTGACGAACACGAAGACGGATCAGATCACCGCACGCACGGTCGTCCTGCCGAACAACTTCTACGCAGGCTACGAGGCACTCGCGGTCCGCCTCGCGTCGTCCAAAGTCGGTGACGAGCTGCCTGTTTACGTCGCCCCGCAAGCCGAGATCCTGCTGAGCGTCAAGGCGGTGGCGGACGAGACCTTCCAGACGGCAGGAGGAACGGTCACCGCGCGCCGCTTCACGGTGATGTTCCAGAATCCCGGCGGTCCGCTCGACGCCGAGATCATGGTCGACGACCGGAACCGCTTCGCCCGCGCGGACCTGGCGGGCGGCAACCTGTCCATCGCCAGGCAGGATCTGGCCGACGTCTCGACGCGCCAGCAGACGCTTCGCAACCCGACAGATGTCGACGTCCGCATTCCCGCCGCCGGCTTCACCCTCGCCGGCGTGATCACCACGCCAGCGGCGCAGGGGCGCCAGCGGCACCCCACCATAGTTCTTGTGGCCGGGTCCGGCCCCATCGACCGCGACTCCACGGTTGCCGGCATCCCGCTGTTCGCCCAGCTCGCCGGTCAGCTGGCCGAGCAGGGCTACGTGGTATTGCGCTACGACAAACGCGGTGTAGGGCAGAGCGGCGGACGGATCGAGACGGTGACGCTGCAGGACTACGCAGACGATGCCAATGCAGCCGTGCGATTCGTGTCACGGCGAAGGGACGTCGACAACCGGCGGATCGCGGTGGCGGGACACAGCGAAGGAGCTTCCGTGGCGATGCTCCTCGGCCGCGAGAAGCGCGTTGCCGCCCTCGTGCTGATGTCCGCGATGGGGACGACAGGGCGCGAGCTCGTGCTGGAACAGCAGCAGTATCTGCTGAACGTGGCCAAGGTTCCCGAGCCCGAGCGCTCCGGGAAGGTCGACCTGCAGGAGAAGATTCTCGAAGCGGCGGTGGACGAGGACGGCTGGGAGGCCTTGCCTGCAGAAGTGCGCCCCCTTGTCGACACGCCGTGGTACCGCAGCCTGCTCACGTTCAATCCCGCTGAAATCATGCCGCGCGTGCGGCAGCCCGTTCTGATCCTGCAGGGAGGACTCGACACGCAGGTGCCGCCACACCATGCGGAGAAGCTCGCCGAGATCGCGCGCGCGCGGCGGAACGCCCCACCAGTCGAGGTGAAGCTGTTTCCATCCCTCAACCACCTCCTCGCGCCTGCCGAGACCGGTCATGTGGCCGAGTATGCGACGCTGAAGGAGAAGGCCATCAGCCCCGAGGTCGCAAAGGCGATCGCCGAATGGCTGCCGTCGGCTGTGCGGTAGCACCGTCAAGCGTGTAGACTGCTTTCCGCGATGAGAGTCGGCATCCCCAGAGAACAGTTCCCGGGTGAAACCCGTGTGGCCGTCATCCCCGCTGGCGC
The DNA here is from genome assembly GCA_013697225.1 of Acidobacteriota bacterium. Classification (GTDB taxonomy): domain Bacteria; phylum Acidobacteriota; class Vicinamibacteria; order Vicinamibacterales; family 2-12-FULL-66-21; genus JACCXG01. The sequence goes on along the minus strand of JACCXG010000106.1, from coordinate 3,186 downwards.
CGCCGCACTCAAGAAGGCGGGCCTCGAGGTGCTGGTCGAGCAGGGGGCCGGAGCGGCGGCCGGGTTCCCCGACGCCGCCTACCAGCAGCAGGGGGGGACGATCACCGAGCGAGGAGCCGTTTTCGCCGGCGCGGACATCGTTCTCACCGTCCGTGCGGTTCCCGCTGGCGGCCCCGTGCGCGCAGGGCAGACCGTGATCGGGTTTGCGGACCCGCTCGGTGAGCCCGACGAGATCCACCGCTACGCCCGTACGGGCGCGACGCTGCTTTCCATGGAGCTGATGCCGCGGATCACGCGCGCCCAGAGCATGGACGCTCTTTCCTCGATGGCTACGATCGCGGGTTACAAAGGGGTGCTCCTGGCCGCAAACACCTCTCCCCGGATGTTCCCGATGCTGATGACAGCGGCTGGCACCATCACAGCAGCACACGTGTTCATCGTGGGTGCGGGAGTTGCGGGGCTGCAGGCGATTGCGACCGCGCGGCGGCTGGGCGCGAAGGTCGAAGCCTACGACGTGAGGCCCGCCGTGAAGGAGCAGGTGGAGAGCCTTGGCGCGAAGTTCGTCGAACTCCCCATCGAGTCCGCGGACGCGGAAGACAAGGGAGGGTACGCCAAGGCACAGGACGAGTCCTTCTACCGCCGACAGCGGGAAAAGATGCTCAAGGTCGTCGCCGGCAGCGACGTCGTGATCACCACCGCACTGATACCCGGCAGGCGTGCCCCGATTCTGATCACAACGGAGATGGTCGAGGCTATGGACCCCGGCTCTGTTGTCGTCGATCTGGCCGCGGAGCGTGGGGGGAACTGCGAGCTCACCAAGCCTGACGAAACAGTCTGGCACAACGGGGTCGCGATCATCGGACCCGCAAATCCACCCTCGCTCGTCCCCTACCACGCCAGTCAGATGTACTCGAAGAACATCATCACGTTTCTCACTCACCTGCTGGGGAAGACCGGAGCGCAGGGGAGCAGCGTGCCGCTCGACCCGACTGATGAAATCACGAGTGAGACGCTGTTGACGCGGGACGGGGAGGTCGTGCACCCCCGCGTGCGCGAGCTGCTGGAGGCCCGGGCGTGAGAGAGGAGCTCATCGGAGGGCCGCCGACGTGTGGATCCTGAGAACCGCGGATGAGGCGACCCAGCCGTTCAAGTTCAGGATACTGCCGGGAAACGTCAAGACCATCGGTCGCGCGGCGAGCGCGGATTTCGTCCTCGATGCTCCGCTGGTCTCACGCCTCCACTGCCAGCTGAAGGCAGGCCCCGCCGAGATCGAAGCGGTTGATCTCTCGAGCACCAACGGCACCTACGTCAACGACCACCGCGTCGGACGTGGAACCCTGCGCGACGGCGATCGCCTGCGCGTGGGGGCCGTCGAGCTCGTTCTCCTGAGAACCTGATTTTCCCTTCTCCCTTCTCCCTTCTCCCTTTCCCCTTTCCCCTCTCCCCTCTCACCTCAGAAACACATTCCCCCTTCGTTCCTGACCGATTGTCGTGGCGGGGCCATGCCCGGAATGGAGGACGGTGTCGTCCGGGAAAGCCAGCAGAACCTCGCGAATCGAACGCAGCAGGGTCGCGCCATCGCCGCCGGGCAGGTCCGTGCGCCCGATTGAGCCTGCAAACAGCGTATCGCCGGGAAACAACGTACGCTCCGTCTCCTCGTCACGGCCGACGACCAGGCAAACACCTCCCGGGCAGTGGCCGGGCGTATGGCGTATCCAGACGCTGTAGCGGCCGAATCGCAGCGGGCCTTCCCCTTCGTAGAAGAAGTCGACAGGCGGCTGCGCTTCGACGGGGATTCCAAACGCTATCCCCTGCTGCACGACGGCGCGGTAGAGGAAGTTGTCCGCCTCGTGGAGGCCGACAGGGACGTTCAGTGCGGCTTTTGCCCGGCCCACACCAGTGATGTGGTCCAGATGTGCATGCGTGAGCAGGATGTAGCGGATGTCGAGCGAATGGGACCTGACGGCGGCGAGCAGCTCGTCAACCTCGTCTCCCGGGTCGATGAGAAGCCCTTCACGCGTCTCCACGCAACCGACGACATAGCCGTTCTTGAAGAACGGCGGGCCTGCGCGGGTTTCGATGATCATCCGGGAGTCTGCCATGCCGCTATCTTCGCATTCCTCCGCTGACGAGGCGGTCCTCCGGGAGCACGATGGCAGCGGAGGTTGATATGATCCTGGCCATGGTGCTCGTTGCAGTCGACGATCTTCTCTTCAGCTCGAAAATCAGGGCCACGGCAAAGCAGGCCGGGGTCGAGCTCGTGTTCGCGCGATCGCGGGAGCAGGTGATCGAGCAGGCGCGGCTGACAAAACCGACGCTGGTAATTTTCGACCTCAACAGCGGGAAGGTGGACTCGGTCGAGACCATCGCCGCGATGAAAGCGGACCCGGAGCTCTCCTCCATCCGGACCCTCGGGTTTGCCTCGCACGTGCACGCGGACCTCATCGCCTCCGCACGCCGGGCCGGCGCCGACCAGGTCGTCCCCAGATCGGCCTTTGCGGGTAATCTGGCCGATTTTCTCCTGTCGTCCAGGGCCGAAGGCTGAGGGCACTTGACTCGTTTGTGCAAATTGTGAGGAGTCAAGGCCTGTAGAGAAGCCAGAAGAAGACCCCCGCGGCAAGAGCCGCAGCCATCAGGAAGAGCAGCCACCAGAGGCCGCTGCCACCACGCTCTTCCTCGATCGGCAGAATCTCGCCCCGTGCGGGCACCGGCCGCGCACGCGCGACATTGGGCTCTGCGGCGTGGCCTTCGAGCACTGCAAGGCACCTGCGAAGGTCGGCGGCCAGCTTCGCGGCGCTTTCCGTGCGGCTGTCGGGATCGCGGGCGAGCGCTCGCGAGAGCACGACGTCGATCATCTTCGGGAGATCGGGATTCAGCGTACTGGGAAGAGGGGGCGTGGTGTGCGTGATCCGGCCGATCGTGCTCCAGGGATCCGGGGCCGCGAACGGGTTCGTGCCGGTGAGCATCTCGTACAGGAGCACGCCGAGCGAGAACACATCGGTCCTCGCATCAATCCTGCCGCCGAGCGCCTGCTCGGGGGACAGATACGCAACGATCGCGAGCGCCTCGGTGGACACGCTTGCCGGTGAGGCTGCGGCGAGGGCGCGTGTCTGACCACTCCGGGTCCAGATGGCCATGCCGAAGTCGAGCACCTTCGCGCTTCCCTTGGCAGTTTCAAGCACGGCG
>JACCXG010000103.1 GCA_013697225.1 Acidobacteriota bacterium | reverse complement strand
GCATGGGGGTCGGGAGTGCCTCGTTGCGGGCGACTGAAGTCGCGGCAACCACCAAAGCAAGTCGCCCCCCGGCGACTGTAGCCCCGGCTTTGCCTTGTTTGCGGTTCAGTCCGCGAAGGTGGACTTGCAGGTGTCGTTGCAGCGAACTGATTCGCCGGTTGTCGTTGACATGGCAATCCTTTCGCGGTACGGTGCCACTTCCGTTTTGATTCTCCAGTGAAGAGGCGCAACTGATGGAGGCCCCTTGTGGACTGGAGCCCGCCACCTGCCGCCTCAGGGGGTATCCGACGGAGCGGGAATTCCTATTTGCGATATCCATCAAATATCAACGGAGGAAACGCCCATGAGCGTGAGCGCGCGGCTGAACCGCCTTTTCAACGGCAAATCCGGGCGGTGTTTCGACGTCGCCATCGACCATGGCTTCTTCAATGAACCCTCCTTCCTGAAAGGCATCGAGGACATCGCCCGGGCGATCCACGTCGTTGTAGAAGCGGCTCCCGATGCCATTCAGCTTACGGTAGGGCAGGCCCGTCACCTGCAGGGGATCCCCGGCAGGGAGAAACCGTCCCTGGTGCTCCGCACCGACGTGGCGAACGTCTACGGCACGGATCTCCCCCGCACCCTGTTCAGCCGGATGATCGAGGCCCCGGTGGAGCAAGCCCTGCGTCTGGACGCCGCGTGCGTGGTGGTCAACCTTTTCCGTATTCCCGACCAGCCGGAAGTGACCGACCAGTGCATCCGGAACATCCTGCGCATCAAGCCGGCGTGCGACCGCTACGGCATGCCGCTGATGGTCGAGCCGCTGGTGTTCCAGCCCAACGAAACGGCCGGGGGCTACATGGTGGACGGGGACGAGAACAAGATCATTCCCCTGGTCCGCCAGGCGGTGGAGCTGGGCGCCGACATCATCAAGGCGGATCCCACGAACGATCCCTCCCTATACCACCAGGTGATCCGGATCGCCGGCGACGTGCCGGTTCTGGTCCGCGGCGGCAGCAGAGCCGGCGACGAGGAGATCCTGCGGCGCACGGAGGAGCTGATCCACCAGGGCGCGGCCGGCATCGTGTACGGGCGCAACATCATCCAGCACCCGAACCCCGCCGGCATGACGCGCGCCCTCATGGCCATCGTCCACGAAGGGGCGAGCGCCGGAGAGGCGGCCGGGTTTTTACAGGGATCGCCTACTACCAGTTAAACGCTCCGTTTGGAACGGTGGCACCATGGACGCTGATCTTCGAGACATGTCGCGTGATCAACTTGTCGCCGAAGTGAAGAGGCTGCGGCAGGGTATTCGCGAGCATCGCGACAGTACGGGTCACGATCTCTGCTGGTACCATCCCTCGTTGTGGTCGCTACTGCCAGAGCAATCGGACCCACCCCCCGTCATTCCCGATTGGCCGCAGTTCCTGCGTGGCTGTATCCGGTATCGTCAATCACTCGACGAGCAGGCTCCTCAAGCTACTAGAAGCGATGAACCGTACCGCGAATGAACCGCGCGTCTAGCCCTTCCATCGAGCGACCGTGACCGACCGCAACGACCCGGCCCTCCAACAACAGCAGAGTTGGCGGGCCAATGCAGCCGCTTGGACACAGGCGATACGGGAGCGGCAGATCGAGAGCCGGCGTCTGGCCACCGATGCCGCGATCCTGAGCGCCGTCGTGCAACACTCTCCCCGGCGGGTACTCGATGTCGGCTGTGGAGAGGGCTGGCTCGCGCGTGCGCTGGCGGCATACGGGGTTTCCGTCGTAGGCGTGGACGCATCCCCGCCCCTGATCGAGTCTGCCCGTGCGGCGGGGGGCGGCGCCTTTCATGTGCTCTCGTATGCGGAGATCGCCGCCGGGCCGGGCCGCTTGGGGACGAATTACGATGCGGCGGTCTGCAACTTCTCCCTGCTGGAGGAGAATCTTACGCCTCTTCTGGCCGCGCTGCGGTCGGCACTTTCTTCTCGTTGCTCGCTCTTCATCCAGACGATACACCCATGGGTCTCGTGCGGGGAGGCGCCGTACCAGGATGGCTGGCGTACGGAAACGTTCGACAGCTTCGGCGGGGCGTTCGCCGAGTCGATGCCCTGTTATTTCCGCACCTTGGAGTCATGGTTTAAGCTTCTTCGTGAAGCGGGCTTCGGGGTGGTGGACCTGCGTGAGCCGCTACACCCGGATACGGATCTGCCGCTCTCTCTGCTGCTGGTGTGCCGCGTACAGACGCAGTAATCTCCCCGCGGGGATAAACAGCAACTCCGTACAAGGTCTACAATGAAAACCGTCAAGCTGGGCATCATCGGCGGCGGGCTGATGGGGAGGGAAATAGCCAGCGCGCTCGGACGCTGGTTCGCCCTGGAGGACTATCCCGTCCATCTGGAGCTGGTGGCTGTCTGTGATCTGCAGGAAGCGCTGCTCGACTGGTTCCACAAGGTCCCGACGGTCCGGCAACGCACCCAAGAATACGCCGAGCTGCTCGCCAACCCGGACGTGGACATCGTCTACGTGGCGGTGCCCCACGACTTGCACGAGCGGATCTACCTCGACGTGCTGCGGGCGGGCAAGGATCTATTCGCCGAGAAGCCCTTCGGGATCGACCTTCGCGCCGCCGAAGCGATCCGGGACGAAGCCGAAACGCTGGGGCGCTTCGTGCGCTGCAGCTCGGAGTTCCCCTTCCTGCCCGGTCCGCAGCGCGTGGTCGAGGCGGTGCGGTCGGGTGGGCTGGGCACGCTGCTCGAGATTCGCGCCGGGTTCCTCCATTCCAGCGACCTGGACCCGCGCAAGCCCATCAACTGGAAGCGGCAGGTAACCCACTGCGGAGAGATCGGGGTGATGGGCGACCTCGGCATCCACGTCGTCCATCTGCCCTTCCGTCTCGGATGGAGACCGGAATCCGTGCATGCCCAACTGGTCAACCTCGTCACGGAGCGGCCCGACGGAAGGGGCGGGATGGCGCCGTGCGACACCTGGGACAACGCCATTCTGCACACCACGGTTTCCGTCGGCGATCTACCGGTGCCGATGACGCTGGAGATGAAGCGCATGGCCCCGGGGGAGACGAACACCTGGTACGTCGAGGTGGCCGGGATGGAGGGCGCCGTCCGCTACAGCACCAAGGAGCCCAAGACGCTGTGGAGCTTCCGCCGCGACGGGGAGCAGTGGTGGCGCAAGACGGATCTGGGATTCCAGACCCCGTTCAAGACCATCACCGGAGGGATCTTCGAGCCCGGCTTCCCGGACGTGATCCAGCAGATGCTAGCCGCCTTCGTTGCCGAGCGGGAGGGGTTCCTCGGGGACCGGTTTGGCTGCGTCACCCCCGAGGAGGCGGTGGCGAGCCACGCCCTGTTCGCCGCGGCGCTGGAGTCGCACCGGAACCAGAGCGTGGTGCCCCTGGGCTAAACGAGGTGATGTCATGACGGACCAACGAAACGGCCTTCTGGCCGGTGGCAACTGGATCCTCGATCGGGTCAAGATCGTCGATCGCTACCCCGAGCAGGACGGGCTGGCCCACATCCTCGAGCAGTCCACCGGCAACGGGGGATCTCCCTACAACGTGCTCAAGGACCTGGCGAAGCTGAACGCCCCTTTCCCTCTCGCGGGAGCCGGCCTGGTGGGGGAAGACGAGGACGGAAGCTTCATCCTGGAGGACTGCCGGGCGCACGGGATCGATACCGCCCATATTCGCAGAACCGCGGGGGCCGACACTTCGTATACCGATGTCATGACGGTCAGGTCCACCGGAAGGCGGACCTTCTTCCACCAGCCCGGTGCAAACCGCCTACTGGACGCGGGCGACTTTCCCCTCGGCGGCTCGCGGGCCAAAATCTTTCATCTCGGCTATCTGCTCCTGCTCGACCGGCTGGACGAGGTGGGGACGGACGACCGGACCGGGGCGGCCCGGCTTTTCCGGGAGGCACGGTCCCTCGGCTTCAAGACCTCCGCAGACGTGGTGAGCGAGGACGGCGACCGCGTTCCCGCGATCGTCAATGCCTCCCTCCCCGCCATCGACTACTTCTTCCTGAACGAGCTCGAGGCGGAACGGATCACCGGCGTTTCCACCCGTCTGGGAGAAAGCGTCGGCTGGGAGGGACTCTCCCGCGCCGCGCGGGAGCTGGTCGATCGCGGCGTCAATGACCTCGTCTGCATCCACTCTCCGCGGGGGGCGTTGGCCCGGACGTCCACGGGGCGCGAGTGCCGCCAGGCGAGCGTCGACCTTCCCGCGGAGAAAGTAGTGGGGACGGTGGGGGCGGGCGATGCCCTCGCCGCCGGAGTGCTCTTCGGGCTGCACGAGGGATGGGAGATCGAGCCATCTCTCCGGCTCGGGGTTTGCGCCGCGGCTTCCTCCCTCTTCCATCCGGCCAGCTCGGAAGGTGTGTTGCCCTGGAAGGAATGTTTGCAGCTCGGAGAGACCTTCGGGTTCCGAGGGTGACCCCGAAATCGGGTCTTCATGTACGCCGTGGACAAAAGACCCGGAGCCCCGGGGATTCGCCGATCCCGGAGGCATGGGCCGGGAGCGTCAGGACGTCTCGTCGAGAACGGCGTGCAGGATGGCGTCCACCCGGTCCAGGCGGTCGCTTTCCTGGCGCAGCTCGCCGCTCGGGCCAGCCCGCTGCAGGCGCTGCTCACCGAGATTGTGCCGGAGGAGCAGCGTGGCTCGTTGATGAGCCTTTCCATGGCCGCCGGTCAGCTCGGCTTTGGAGCCGGCGGGGCCATTGCTGGTCCTGCATATGGTATGTACGGCTACGCCAGCAACACGGTGATCGGGGCCGCGTCGGTGGTGCTGACGGCGCTGCTCGTCTGGCGCCTTCTTCCCGAACCCCGGCTCAAAACAGCATGAACTACCGATCCCTGGGCCGCTCCGGCCTGCGTGTCAGCGAGATCTCGCTCGGCTCCTGGCTCACCTTCGGAGGCAGCGTGGGCAGCGATGCAGCGAAAGACTGCATCCGCC
>JACCXG010000069.1 GCA_013697225.1 Acidobacteriota bacterium | reverse complement strand
GGGCTCGTCCCCGGCGGACGGTGCATCTTGACCGTCAGAGCCAGCCCAGCCCGCCGCGGATCGGCTGAGGGGCTATGCTGCCTGCGGCAGCACGATCACCGCTCCCGCCTTGGCGTCCTGCGCGGGGGACCACACCTGGCCTCCGTGCGACTCGATCACTCGTCGGGCGAGGGTCAGGCTCAATCCGCACCCGCCCCGCCATTCGTCGAAGGTTGCCAGCAGATCCTCTCCAGCGCTACTGAGTTGATCGAGGCGCCCCGGATCGGCCATGGCAATCCAGAGCGACGGGAGCGCCCTGTGTGTGCGCCTTCCCAGCCGCACCTGAATGCCGTCACCGGTGACAAGCTCCCGTCGGACGGCGAAGAGCACCGATGAAAGGGCCGTCTTCAGCCGAGCCGCGTCCCCCTCGACGTCCGCGCGCCCCTCCTGGTTTTCAAGTGTGACGGCGACTTCCCGGTCCGGCAACGGCGGCAATGCCGTGATGGTTTCGGTGAGCAGCGCATTCAGATCGAATTTCTTGCGGTGGAATGGGGCGGTCCCCTCCTCGAAGCGTGCCAGCTGGCTCAACTCGTCGGCGATCGCCGCGAGGCGCCCGCACGACTTGGTGGCTTCCTCGAGCAGCTTCCGCTGGGGAGCGCTGATCGGCCCCACCTTCTCTGTGAGGAGCATTCGGATATAGCCGCCCACCACGGAGATGGGATTGCGCACCTCATGGCTGGCGAGTGACAGTAGTCGAGGCCAGGAGTTCGTGCCCGGTGTCGGCCCGTGATCCATTCCGGCATTCTATTACGGGAACAAACGTAGCGGCCCCGGGGTTTATCCCATCGGCCGGGTCGGAGGCCGCAGCGCCGGTATTGATGAGAAGATCGATGTTCCCAAGGGAGTGCAGGCCATGTTGATTCGGCGAGCATCTGACATCCGCTCATCCGACGTGACCGATGAGCGTACTTATCTGCAGCGACGCGATCTCATCAGGCTGGCCGGGGGGATTGCCTGTGCCACGGCGGTCGGGACACTGGTGCCCGGCTGCAGCGAGCATCCGGCGGCCGAGAGTCTGGCGCCCGCGGCTCCCGCCGCCGCAGCCCAGGCCACTCTCGAGAACGTCCGACCCGCCGTCGTCTCCACCGACGAAAAGCAGAATACGTTCGAGGAAATTACCAGCTACAACAACTTCTACGAGTTCGGGCTCGGGAAGAACGACCCGCAGCGCTATGCCGGGGCCATGCGTACCTCCCCCTGGTCGGTGAAGATTGACGGGCTCTGCAACAAGCCGGCGAACTATCAGCTGGAGGACCTGGTCAGGCCCCATGCCCTGGAGGAACGCATCTACCGCCTCCGCTGTGTCGAGGCCTGGTCCATGGTGATTCCCTGGGTGGGCATTCCGCTCAGCGCGGTACTGAGCCGCGCCGAACCGCAGGGGAAGGCCGCCTTCGTCGAGTTCACGACGCTGCACCGCCCTTCGGAGATGCGGGGGCAGAGCGGGACGGCCCTGGAATGGCCCTACCGCGAGGGGCTGCGGCTCGACGAAGCCATGCACCCGCTGACCATCCTGGCCGTCGGACTTTATGGCCGGACCCTGATGAACCAGAACGGCGCCCCCCTTCGGCTGGTCGTCCCCTGGAAGTACGGCTTCAAGAGCATCAAGTCGATCGTGCGGATCCGCTTCGTTGAGCGACAGCCCGCAACATCCTGGAGCATGAGCAACCCGGCGGAGTACGGGTTCTACTCCAACGTCAATCCTGAAGTCGATCACCCCCGCTGGAGCCAGTCGCGCGAGAAGCGGCTGCCGGCCCTGTTCGCCAGCACCCGGACCCGCATGTTCAACGGGTACGACGAGGTGGCGTCGCTGTACGCCGGGATGGATTTGAGAAAGCACTACTGAGGACAGACGGGAAAAGGGAAAAGGGAAAAGGCACAAGGGAGAAGATGCGCCGGCTCGTCAAGCCGCTGATCGGCGTACTGGGGGTGCTCCCGCTCGTCTGGCTGACGTTTGCCGTGCTGACGGGCCGCACCAGCGCCAATCCCGCTGAAGACATCATCCTCACGACCGGCATCTGGTCGCTCCGGTTTCTGCTGGCGAGCCTGGCAATTACTCCGCTGCGGCGGCTGACGGGCTGGAATGTGCTCATCCAGTACCGGCGCATGCTGGGTCTCTTCGCGTTCTTCTACGCGTGCGTTCATCTTGCCGGCTATCTGGCGTTCGACCGGTTCTTCGCGTTCGACGAGGTCTTTGCCGACCTGGCCAAGCGCCCCTTTATCACCGCGGGCATGGTGGCGTTCGCGCTGATGGTGCCGCTGGCGATCACCTCCACCCGCGGCTGGATCCGCTCCCTCGGCCGCCGCTGGCAGTTGCTGCACCGGCTGGTGTACGTCAGTGCCATTGCCGCCGTGATCCACTACCTGTGGAAGGTCAAGGCAGATTCCACGCTGCCGCTTCGCTACGCCCTGCTGCTCGCGGTGCTGCTCGGATTGCGCCTCTGGTGGCTGCGGCGGCGGCTCCCCAGGCCGGCTGCGGCAGCCCCCGCGCGCTGACCCGACCGGGCGGGGGCTGAGCGGGACCTGCCAAATCTGTCATTTCCCGCCCGTTCGCCCCCGGAAACTGCCATTTGACTGAAATCTGGTTCGGCCTGTCGACGCTTCCGACTAGGCTGACCCAATGCACAAACCCATCAAGTACGTCGAGAAGGGCCTGACCTACGTCGCCAGGGGGGCCTGGGTGGCGTTCGATGCCATCAACAGCATCAAGCCCGGCAGCACGTTCACCCCGAAGTGGTCGGATCTCCCGCTCCAGAAGTCCTGGCAGAAGGTGAAGCCGCCACTCGGCTGGCCGCGCGAGACCGACTCGCTGTGCCCGGTCTGCGTGCGCGAGGCGCGCCAGGAAATCCTTGATGGCAAGCGCGACTACACGATCCTCCTCAACGAGAAGGTAGGGGAGATCAAGGCTCAGATCATCGAACGCGACGGCCAGATCCTCATGGTGAAGGACTGCCCGCAGCACGGCCACTTCGAGGACGTGATGGCGATGGACCCTGCCTTCTTCAAGCACCTCGAAGAGACGTTCCCGGGCAGCGACATCCGCGCGCACAACGACGAGAAGCTGCACAACCACGGGACCAGCACGATCAAGTACGGCCGCGGCTCGGTCCTGACCGTGGACCTGACGAACCGCTGCAACATGATGTGCGACCCGTGCTTCATGGACGCGAACCAGGTGGGCTTCGTGCACGAGCTCTCCTGGGAAGACATCCGGACGCTCCTCGACAACGCCATCACCATCAAGCCGAAACGGCAGATGTCAGTGCAGTTCTCGGGCGGCGAACCGACCATGTCCCCCTATTTCCTGGACGCGGTCCGCTACGCGAAGAAGGTCGGCTACAACTCCGTGCAGGCGGCGACCAACGGGATCGAGTTCGCCAAGAGCCCCGAGTTCGCCAAGGCGGCCTTCGAGGCGGGCCTGCGCTACGCGTATCTCCAGTTCGACGGCATCGGGAACGCCGCCAACTCGCACCGCCTCGTCGGAAATCTCTTCGACGTCAAGCTGCGCGCGATCGAGAACCTCTGGACGGCAGGCGTCGACATCGTCCCGGTCGTGACGATCGTGAACGGCGTGAACAACGAGCAGGTCGGCCGGATCATCCAGTTCGCCATGGACAACCCGCGGAAGATCAACTTCCTCTCCTTCCAGCCGGTCTCCTTCACCGGCCGCGACGAAGAGGTGACCCCGGAGCGCCGTGCGGCACAGCGCTACACGCTGTCGCACCTGGCGCACGACGTGAAGAACCAGATGCAGATTGGCGAGCCGGTCCGCGACTGGTTCCCGATCTCATTCATGGGCACCTTCACCGACTGGGCCGATCTCGTCCACGGCCCGACGGCCGAGTGGGGCAACCTGACCTGCGGCTGTCATCCGAACTGCGGCATCGGCATGGCCGTCATGATCGACAAGGAAACAAAGGAGGCCGTGCCGGTCACCGCCTTCCTGAAAGCGGACCAGCTGGCGCGCGATCTCACACGGGTGAACGACGCCGCGCGCGGCCGCGTCCTCTCGGTGGCGGGGATGGCCCTGGCACTGATGAAGAACTACGATCCCTTCAAGGCCCCGACACATTTCAAGCTGTCGGACCTGATGAAGAAGTTCGACAAGACGTTCGGCGCGACGGGGAGGGACTACGGCAAGGTTACCGCCGATCGCACCAGCATGGACGTCCATCAGCGCCGGTCGGATCGCTGGAACTTCCTGTTCATCGCCGGCATGTGGTTCCAGGACCTCTTCAACTACGACTTCCGGCGCACCGAGCGGTGCATCATTCCTTACGCCACTCAGGAGGGGGAGATCTCGTTCTGCGCGTACAACACGGGCATCGGCTGGCGGAACATCATCGAGAAGATGCACATGACCGCCACGCTGACGAAGTGGTACGAGGAACACGGGCGCCACGAGATCTTCGCCGGCAACAAGCACGTGCCGCTGAACTCGGGAGACCACCGGCTGGTGCTGGACCCGGAGGCGGTCGCTGCCGGGAAGCAGACGGATCTGGACGATGCGGGCATCGCGAAGACCGCGCGTGAAGAGAAGCTGCGCGCCCGGGCAGACGCGAAGAAGAAGCTCGATCCGCAGGCCGCGCAGATGGAGGCGCTCTACCGTCAGCAGGTCCTGAAGGAGCAGCCCACCATTCAGATCCAGGGGCTCGGCGGCGTGAAGAAGAAGGCCGACGTGCAGGAGGTGCTGCACAAGCCGCAGCAGTAACGATGGTGTGAGGTGCGCGGAGATGCGCGCACGCTGACAGCAGAAGAAAGGGCGGGGGAATACCCCCGCCCTTTCTTCTATTTACAGGCGAGGTGCCCCGTCGTACCCGGCGAGCCTCCGGACCCAGATGTTCCGATATCGCACCGGATTGCTGTGGTCCTGCAGGGTCAACGGCAGCTCCGCCTCGTGCGCGTTGTACTTCGGCGCCTGGCGGTGAAGGGTGGGGCCAATCAGCTCCTTGCGGTTGTGCGCCAGCACTCCGTTCCAGAAGACCGTCATGAAGGCCGGCTTCACGAGTTTGTCTCCCTCGAACCGGGGTGCCTCGAAGACGATGTCGTAGGTCTGCCACTCGCCAGGCGGTCGTGGCGCCCGGACGAGCGGCGGCCACTGCCCGTACAGCGATGCCGCGCCGCCGTCGGCATACGTCAGGTTGTTGTGCATGTCCAGGACCTGCACCTCATACATCCCCATCAGGATGATGCCGCTGTTGCCCCGGCCCTGGCTCGAGCCGGACACCTGTGGCGGGGCCGCCCATTCCACGTGAAGCTGCACGTCGCCGAAGCTCTCACGCGTCATCATCGACCCGGTCTTCGCGCCTGTCTCGAAGTACCCCTCGCGGACGGGCCACTTCGGTTCCACGGGCTGCCCCTCCTGGCGCTGCACCCACTTCGACAGGTCCTTGCCGTCAAAGAGGACTATGGCATCTGATGGGGGAGCGCCGGGCGAGGCGCCGGGGGTGACGAGCGGAGCCTGCGGGCGATCGACGTCGTGGACGCGCCACTTCTGCCCCGGAATGGGAGGCGTATCGGTGTAGCCCAGCTCCCCAGGCTTGGCCGTACCCTGTGCGGGCGCGGCCGGGGACGTCTGCGGCGCCTGAGCGGGCTGGGTCTGCCCCTCGAGGGCCAGGACCACGGTTCCGCAGAACAGCGCCATCAGACCGGCTCCCTGCAGGCGCGCTCGCCAGCGCGCGTCGTACTCGATGTGCATGTCTCCTCCTGTCTCGTATGTAAAAGGAAGCGCCAGGGCATTGTGATCCGCTGATACATTGGTCCGCACGCGGTTCGGCCGTCAAGCGTGCGGTTCCTGATCCTCACCTGACACCCCGCTGCCGGCTACAATGAGCGCTCCCAATCCGTGGCAGCCATAGAGTTCCTCGACGTGTCGTACACCGTGCCAGGGGGCGCACAGATCCTCGATCACGTCAGCCTGGTGATTGGCGAAGGAGAAGTGGTGGCACTCGTCGGGCGCAGCGGTGCGGGAAAGACCACCCTGCTCAGGCTGGTCAACCGGCTGCTCGAACCGGACGCCGGGCGGGTCGTGGTAGGGGGCCGTGACGCACGTGAGTGGGAACCGATCCGGCTGCGCCGCTCGATCGGGTATGTGATCCAGGACGCCGGCTTGTTCCCGCACTTCACAGTAGCGGACAATATCGCCGTTGTTCCACGCCTTGAGGGCTGGGACGACGCCCGAATCCGGTCACGCGTGGACGAATTGCTGCAGCTCACAGGACTCCCCCCGGCGGTGTACGCGGACCGGTGGCCTGGTGAGCTGTCAGGGGGGGAGCGGCAGCGGGTCGGGGTGGCCAGGGCTCTCGCCGCGGATCCGGCGATCCTGCTGATGGACGAACCGTTCGGTGCTCTCGATCCGGTCACGCGCGCCGAACTGCAGTCCGAGTTCCGGGGGGTCCAGCGACGGCTGCGGAAAACCGTGATCCTGGTCACCCATGACATGCGGGAAGCGCTGTCGCTTGCCGACCGCGTTGCCGTGATGGAGAGCGGCGAAATCATCGCCTGTGATGCGCCCCCCGCAATGCTCGCGTCAGGCGACGCGCGCGTGCGGAAGCTGCTGGAAGCGGTCACGGTGCCCTTCAGCCAGGACAGCTGACGCATGCGGCTCGTCGAGTTCTGGCTCTCTCACCGCAACGAGCTGCTGACGCTCATCGGCCAGCACATCCTGCTCGTGGGCACGGCAACCCTCGTCGCTGTCGCCATCGGCGTACCGCTGGGGGTGTTTGCCGCGCGGCGGCCGCGCATGAGCGCGCCGCTCGTCGGCTTCGCCAATATGGTCCAGACCGTGCCAAGCCTCGCGATGTTCGGCTTTCTGCTCCCCGTGCCGCTGCTCGGCGGCATCGGCCCGCGCACTGCCGTCGTGGTGCTGATCCTCTATGGATTGCTCCCGATCGTCCGCACGACCATTGCGGGGCTGAATGGCATTCCTGCACCGGTTCGTGAGGCAGGGGTGGCGATGGGCATGACACCCCGCCAGCTGCTCCAGCAGGTGGAGCTTCCGCTCGCGCTGCCGTCGATCGTGGCCGGGGTTCGCGTCGCCGCAGTCGTGGGGGTGGGATCGGCCACAATCGCGGCCGCAATAGGGGCGGGAGGCCTCGGGGAATACATCTATCGCGGCCTGTCGATGGTGGATACGACGGTCATCCTGGCCGGCGCCATTCCCGCGGCAGTTCTGGCGCTGGTCGTCGACGGCGGCCTGCTCTGGGTCGAACGGCGGCTGGGCAGCCGCCGTTCGCACCGACGGCTAGGCCTGACGGCAGGCGCCGCATCCTGCATTGCCGTGCTGCTCTGGGGCGGTGCCCTTCTTGCCGGCCGCGGCAGCGAGACGATCGTGGTTGGCTCGAAGAACTTCACCGAGGGGGTGATTCTCGGCGAGATCGTGGCGCAGACCATCGAGCGGGAGACAGGGCTCGCCGTGCAGCGCAGGTTCAATCTCGGGGGGACGCTCATCTGCGAGCGCGCCCTCCTGAACGGCGACATCGACGTGTATGTGGAATACACAGGGACGGCCCTGACCGCCATCTTCCGGCAGCCCCTGGGGCAGGACCCGGCAGCAGTGCTGACCACCGTGCGCGAATCCTATGCGCGGAGCGGCCGGGCCGTGCTCGATCCACTCGGGTTCGACAACACGTTTGCCATTCTCGTGCGCGGCCGCGACGCGCGAGCGCTCGCTCTGCGGACCATCGATGATGCCGCCCGCCATACGAGCGGCTGGCGGGCGGGCTTCGGCTACGAGTTTCTCGAGCGGCCGGACGGATATCAGGGACTCGCCAGTACATACGGACTGCGGTTCCTGGAGCCGCCGCGCGTGATGGATCTGACGTTGACGTACCGGGCGCTTGCGTCGGGCCAGGTGGATCTCATTGCCGGGGATGCCACCGCCGGCCTGATCAGCGCGCTCGATCTCGTGCCCCTCGAGGACAATCGGCAGTACTTTCCCCCGTATGATGCCGTGCCGGTCGGCCGGTCCGACATGCTGTTGCGCTATCCGCAGGTGCGGGCGGCGCTCGAGACGCTTGCGGGGAGGATTTCAGCCGATCGGATGCGTGAGATGAACCACGCCGCAGATGCCGGGCGTGAAGACCCTTCCGCGATCGCCCGCAGATTCCTCTCGGAATTACGCTGAGCGGGGGAGGGGTGGGCCCCGCCCCTCGGAGGGCTGGCTCACCGCGCCACAGTAAACACCCTGAAATTCAGCACGGACCAGGCCGGCGCCTCTTCCGCTTTGCCCGTCTGGGTGACGCGGATGAATTTCGCCTGCACCGGGGGGAATGTGGCAACGGAGGTTTCGGGGGAGCCCTGACCGGTGGCCACCGGTTCACTCCAGGACGTGCCGTCGGTCGACACCTGCACCTGATAACTCAGAGGAAAGCTTCCAAACGGTGGCGGCCCGGCCCGGCCCCCGCCTGCGCCCCGGCCACCGCCGCCACGCCCCCCCTGCACGCGTGCACCGCGTCCGCCAGGAGGTCCCGAGTCGAATTGCACCTCGGTGACGGTCGTGGCCTGCGGCAGCTCCACCTGGTACCACATGCCTGGTTCCTGCGGCGTGCCCGTAGTCCACGCGGCCAGGGTCAGAGCTCCCGGCGCGCGGTCTCCGTTGTGACTGGCCCCGGCCTTCCACGCGGAGTCAGCCGGCAGCAGGCGTGGAAGGGAGGCCTCGAGCTCATCGAACGTCCACATCCCTGTTCGATCGGCGGTCGCCGTACGAACCCGGGAGACATCCCCTTCCGTGACGAACGAGGCGGAGTTCCCGAGGCCGTTGCGGATGTACGAGCTGATCGCCGCAATCCACCGGTCGTTCTGCGCCCCCATTGGAAGCATCACCTGCGTATAGTTCTGGCCTGCCATGGGGCCGGTCATGCCGTGCAGAACCGTCTTGATCACGTAATCACGATGCCCCTGGACGCGCGGTGACCCGGCGAGTGGCGGCCCCATCATCGGGGTCGGCCCCGCAGCAGGTCCCTCCTGGGCGAGCGCGACGCCGCGTCCATCTTCACCGTGGCACGTGAAGCAGAGCGTCTTGTAGATGGCCTCCCCCTCTTTCATCTGCTCCTGCTCTGCGGGGCTGAACGCCATCGACATCGTGGCCGCAGCCTTGGCGCGGCGCTCGAGCATCTGGCGGCCGATCTCCTGCACGCCGCGCGCATCGTGGCTCGCCTGGATTTCCTTGATCAGCCCCTCGACGTTCGGCAGGTTGAAGAGGTGTGCCGTCAGCAGCGCCTGCAGGGCCACGTCCGGGTCCGGATCGCGGGCGAGAGCCGCATAGTCCTCCGCAAATCCCGACGCCCCCGTCTTGAACAGGGATTCGCTCGCGCGGATCGCCTGCACACGC
>JACCXG010000067.1 GCA_013697225.1 Acidobacteriota bacterium | reverse complement strand
CGCACGCGATAGATCGCGCCCGGCACGTCGGGTTTCGCGAGCTGCGACGTCGGGCAACACAGCTTGTACCAGGGGCCCGTATCGATGACGAGGAGGCTGCCATCGGCATCCTCGAGCACGTCGGTCGGGTGGAAGTCGCGATTGCTCGAGACGAGGAAGTCGGAATCGCGCGTCCGGTAGGTTGCGCCGTCCCGCTCGAGCACGTGTCGCGTGACCTTCTGCAGGTTGAACATGGTCGCGAAGAAGCTGTCGCGATACTCCTCGCCGAACACCCGCGACGCATAACGGGTGAGGCCGGACGGAACCGCCGGCCCAAGCTGCGTCATCACGGGCATCAGGTCGCCCGTCCGCTGGTGGCCATCGACGACGCTGTGCTGCTTGCCGTACACGCCGCCGTAGACGGCGTGCACCAGCGCATCCCGGCGTCCGAGCTGCGGATGCTCGAGGAACGTGGCCGTGAGGATCCGTTCGCCCTCCGGCGTGAAGGCGATCTCCACCGGGTTGTCCATGCCGCCGGTCATCACCACTTCCACGCCCGGGTGCCCGGGCCGCCGCCGCAGGACGTGTGCGGCACGCGAGACGAGGGGAGCCTTGCCGGGGCGATCGTAGGTCTGCTCCGCGAACGCCCCTTTGGTCCAGTAGATCCAGCCGTCCGGTCCGAGGTAAGGCCCGTGCAGATCGTTGGCGCACGCGGTCAGCGTCTTTCCTTCGAACCACTCCTCGCGCCGATCAGCGATGCCGTCGCCGTCCGTATCCGTCAGCTTCCAGATGCTCGGCGGGGCCGCCACGTAGAGCGAGCCGTCGAACCACATCGCCCCTTCCGGGAACATCATCCGATCTGCGAAGACGACGCTGGTATCGAACCGGCCGTCGCCGTCCGTATCTTCGAGGCGGACGATGCGATGGGGCCGCTCCTCCAGCTGCTTCTCGACCTTGTCGTTCGATCCGGACGAGTCCGCCACATACAGGCGACCTTCCTCGTCGAAATCAGCCACGATCGGCCGGTTGACGAGCGGGGGAGCCGCGACCGTCTCTACGATGAAGCCCGGGGGGACGGTCAGGTCGAGGGCGGGGCCCCGAGATTGTGCGGCCGTGTGCGTGAGGAGGGTGGCGGTCGTGAGCAGGGTCGTGGCGCCGAGCGCGAGCTGAAGTGTGACAGACGGCATGGACCCTCGCGGAGTGATTGTTGATCCCGGGCATTCTACGCTGCCAGTTGCCAGTGGCCCGCTTCCCGCTTCCCGCTTCCCGCTTCCGCTCCCAGCTCCCAGCTGCCCGCCTCCCGCTGAGAGAGACCGGTTGGGGTTTCCGCTTGCCTGCAGGCAGTTCCCGGCTCGCCTGCTTCCCGCATCCAGAGGCCGGTTGCCAGTGGCTGGGTGTTGCAAGCTGGTCGTTGGGAGTTGGGCGTTGGGAGTTGGAAATTGGGAGTTGGGCGTTGGGCGTTGGAAGTTGGGAATTGGGAGTTGGAAGTTGGAAGTTGGAGTTGGGACTTGAGGCACAATGAGAATTGTCCATGCGCAAGCTTCATGTCGGGGCGTGGTGTGCGATCGCGCTGGCCCTCTGTTCCGCGATCTCCTGCCGGCGGCAGCCCGCGGTGTCGGACGAAACATATCGCCAGGCCATCACCGCGTTCCACGTCTCGCTGGCGGCCATGCAGACGAGTCAGGATCTGCTCGCGCGAGGCGAGCTCGAGCGGTTGACGGGCCTTGTACCCCAGGAACCGGCCGGCTGGGCGAATCTCGGGCTGCTGCTTCTGCGGCAGCAGCAGGTCGAGGAAGCCGTGCAGCACCTGGAGCGCGCGGCATCGCTCGCGCCGAAGAGCGCACCAATTGCGCGCCTGCTGGCGCTTGCGGAGAGCCAGCAGGGTGACCTGGAGGGATCCATCCGCCAGTGGCGACGCGCGATGTCGCTCGACTCCGCCGATGTCAAGGCGCCGTTTGCGCTGGCGCAGGAGGTCGAGCGGCGGGCCGGCGCTGAAGATGACGCGGAGGCGCAGCGCATCCTCGAAGCTCTCCTGGCGCGCTCCGGCAACCTGGCGGCACGGCTCGAACACGCGCGGCTTGCCGCGAAGAGGGGTGACCGGGAGGCGCTGAACGCCTCGCTCGACGCGCTGGGTTCGTCGGCGGCTTCATGGCCGCCCGAAGCACGGGACCACCTCCAGACGGTGCGTGAGGCTGCCGCACGGAACCCGGCGGAGGCTGCCACGCCCGTCATCTTCCTACGGAACGTGCTGCTGCAGACCCCTGAGTACCGGACGGCGCACGCGGCCGTGAGCACGCCTCGAAGCGAGATGGGGGAGCCGCTGGTAGAACTGGTCACCCTGCCGAATCCGCCGCCGCATGCCGCGGCACCAGACGAAGGGCTCGCCTGGTCGGTCGATGCCGCCCCGGCAGCAGGGTCGGGTGGCGCCACATGGGCAGGCGTCGTGTGGCTCACAGGCGTAGGGGCTCCGTCGGTCATCGTTGCTGGTGCACGCGAGGTGCGCACGGCGGCAGGTGCCGTCTTCCCGTTTCCTTCAGGTGCGGACGGATCTGCTCCGGGTCCGCACGGGGTGCTCGCTGCAGACCTCAACTACGACTTCAGGACCGATCTGGTCCTTGCAGGCGCTGGAGGTATGAGGATCCTCCGGCAAGGGGACAAGGAGGCATTCACCGACGTCACGGCGAGCACCAGGCTTCCGGCAGAGATCATCCGCGCACCGCTGCACGGGGTCTGGACCGCGGATCTCGACACCGATGGCGATCTCGACCTCATCATCGCGCGCGTGGACGGATCGCCAGCGGTGCTGAGGAACAACGGCGATGGCACCTTTGCCGTGCAGGCTCCGTTCGAAGGTGTGACGCGCCTGCGCGGATTCGCGTGGGCGGATCTGGACGGTGAGGGCGTACCGGATGCGGTGCTCCTGGACGAGGCAGGGCGCCTGCACATATTCCTCAGCCTCCGCGGTGGGCCGTTCGCGCAGCATCCCCTGCCCGCAAACCTTCCGGCCCTTGCGGCCGTTACCGTCGCAGATGTGAATGGCAATGGCATTCTCGATGTCGTCGGCGTTTCGCCGCAAGGCGCGATCCTGCGGGTGTCCCCCGGTGCCGGCGGAGCGACCGATGTCGCGCAGATTGCGAGGGTCGAGCCCCCGCAGGGGCTCGCTCCAGGAACGTCCCGTCTGCTGACGGCAGATCTCGACAACAACGGTGCTGCCGATCTCATCGTTGCGGGAAACTC
>JACCXG010000048.1 GCA_013697225.1 Acidobacteriota bacterium | reverse complement strand
CTCGAATGGCAGACGGTTCACCCTCGCCGCGCTTCGCGTCATCACGCTCGTAACGATCGTGCTGCTGCTGATGCGTCCACTCTCGCCCGGGGGTGCCGAACCGGGCGACGCCGTTGTGCTCTTCCTTCTGGACACCTCACGCAGCATGGGTATCGAGGATGTGGGGGGCGCCCGCAGGATCGACCACGCCCGCACGATCCTGGTGGAGGAACTGCTCCCCGCACTGACGCCGCACTTTCCGGTGGAGGTGCTTGGTTTCGGTGAGGCGCTCGCGGCCGCTGCGCCCGAGACGCTGACCGCGTCCGCAAGGCAGAGCGACGTTGCTGGCGCACTGGCGGCTCTTCAGGAGCGCTATCGAGGGCGGGCTGTTGCCGGAGTGGTCCTGCTCTCGGACGGTGGAGAGACGCCGGTTCCGGATGGGGGCTCCCGCACGCCCGCTGCGGAACACGCACCGGTGTTTCCGATCGCAGTCGGATCGACGTCGATCACAGGCGACAGGGAAGTTCTCAGCGTCACCGTTGCCGAGGCGGTGCTCGACGAAGCCCGCGTCGACATCGCCGCGGCTGCCGTGAGTCACGGCTACGGGAGTGCTGCTATCGAGCTGAGGCTGTTGGAGAATGGACGCCCGATCGATCTGCGGCGGATTGCTCCGGCAGCTTCCGGCTCTCCGGTTCATGCCACTTTTCAGGTCGAGCCTGGCACCGGAGCACCCACGATCTACACCGTGGAGATCCCGGCGGCGGCCGGCGAGCTGGTGCCCGAAAACAACACCCGGAGCGTGCTCGTGCAGCCTCCCTCGCGTCCCCGCCGCGTGCTGCTGATGCAGGGGGCGCCCGGGTACGAGCACAGCTTCCTCCGGCGTGCGTGGAGCGGCGATCCAGGCTTGGAGATCGATTCGGTCGTGCGACAGGGCAGGAACGACCAGGGGGCGGACACCTTTTACATCCAGGCGGCCCCGGCGCGCAGCGCAGCCCTGGCGACAGGCTACCCCGCAAGCCGGCAGGACCTGTTCGCGTACGACGCGGTCGTTCTTGCGAACGTGGAGGGGAGCTTCCTCTCGAACGACCAGTTGCAGGCCACACGTGACTTCGTCAGCCAGCGCGGCGGAGGCCTTCTCGTACTTGGCGCGCAGTCCTTCCTCCGCGGCGGGCTCGTCGGAACCCCCCTGGAGGAGGCG
Organism: Acidobacteriota bacterium; assembly: GCA_013697225.1. Taxonomy (GTDB): domain Bacteria; phylum Acidobacteriota; class Vicinamibacteria; order Vicinamibacterales; family 2-12-FULL-66-21; genus JACCXG01. The sequence continues at coordinate 2,935 of JACCXG010000048.1, read as the reverse complement.
CTTCCGCTCGATCGGGCAGATCGCGGCGGGGACGTCCTGCCAGCCGCCGCGGTCCCGGCGCGTGCTCCCAACCGTGTGAGGCTGACCCCGCAGGGAGAGGCACACCCGGTCATGCAGCTCGGACGTGGTGAGGAGACGAGGAAGCGCTGGGATGCCGTGCCAGCGCTTGCCGCGACTGCACCGCTCGGCGGCCCGCGTCCGGGGGCCAGCGTGCTTGCAGTCACTGGCGGCGCCGGGGGGGGCGCCCGCGCCCTCGTGGCCGTACAACGCTACGGTGAAGGGCGGACGATGGTCTTCACGGGGGAAGCGGCCTGGCGCTGGCGGATGCTGCTGCCCGCATCGGACCGGTCCTACGATACGTTCTGGCGGCAGGCGCTCAGGTGGATCGCCCTGCCTGCCGTCGATCCGGTGACCGTCACGACGCCGGCCGGCGCCGCGGCAGGGGAAGCGGTCGGCATTGGTGTGATGGCGAGAAGTGCGACGTTCGAGGCGTTGCCGGAGCCGGAGATCGAGATTCGTGTGACGAGACCGGATGGCCGGGTGGATTCGCTGGTCCCCGCTCGCGACGGGACCCGCGGCACGGAGGGTTTGTTCTCCGGCAGGTACCGTGCGGAGATGCCTGGCGTCCACCGTGTCACAGCTGATGTTCGTGAGGCCGGAGGCCGGGTGACGACTGCCGCGAAATCGATACTGGTTGGCGGGGCGGATCTCGAAATGGCCGACCCACGGGTGAATCTCCCCGTCCTGCAGCGATTGGCGGCAGCCTCCGGCGGGCGGATGGTGACGGCAGGCGAGACCAGCGTCCTGCTGGACAGCCTGCGAGCAGGGATCCCTGCGGCGACCCGACGGCTGCAGCGCGATCTGTGGCACACGGGATGGTCTTTTGCCGCCATCCTCAGCCTGCTGGCGCTTGAGTGGATTCTCAGGCGCCGATGGGGGCTGCGGTGAGCGTGGGCCGGCGCCTCCGGGCCGCCCGATCTCCGCTTCGCGCCGCGCACCACTTGCAGCGGGCATTCGTCCGCACGGCGCTGACGCTCTTCGCGCTTCTCGCCGCCTGGCCGGCGGGCGCAGGTGACCGGTACGCGTTGATCGTGGCCGGAGCGACGGGCGGTCCACCGTACGCCGAGCAGTACACGGCCTGGACGCAGGCGTTGCACGACACCCTGGTGGAGGGGATGGCCTTCGACCCGTCGAAGATCATCCTTCTCACCGAGACGTCGGACCCGGCCGGGTCGTCGACCGCGGAGAACGTCCGCCGAGCGGTTGCCACGCTGGGCCGCCGGCTGCAGCCCGGTGATCTTCTCTTCACCGTGCTCATCGGACATGGCACCTTCGACGGGATAGACGCGAAGTTCAACCTGGTCGGCCCAGACCTGTCCGCGGCAGACTGGGCATTGTCCCTCCGGCCCATCCGCGCCCGCCTCGTCTTCGTCAACACTACGTCGGCCAGTTTTCCCTTCCTCGAGTCGCTGGCCGGGGGGAATCGCATTGTTGTGTCCGCGACCGAGTCGACCGCGCAGCGTTTCGACACCATCTTTCCCGAGCATTTCATGGCCGCCCTGGCGGATCCGGCGTCGGACATCGACAAGAACGGCCGGACCTCCATCTGGGAGGCGTTCTCGGCGGCCTCGGCCGGCGTCCGCCGCAGTTACCAGCAGCGGGGGGAGCTCGCGACCGAACGGGGACTCCTCGACGACACCGGCGACGGCATTGGCCGGGAAGCCGCGGGCCAGGGACCAGACGGCGCACTGGCCAGCCGCACCTATCTTGCGCCGCCGGTCCCGGATGCTCCGCCCACCGACGACCTGCTCGTCGATCTGCTGCAGCGACGCGCGTCGCTGCTTGCCGAGGCCGAGGAACTGCAGCTCCGGAAGGCATTGATGCCGGCAGGCGAGTACGCCCGCGAGTTCGAGCGCATCATGATTGCGCTGGCGCACGCCACGCGAGGCATTCGGGAACGAAGGGGGACGTGACGGCAACGGGGGTTCTTCGAGGTTCTGCGGGGTTCGGTTCTGCAAGGTTCCGTGCTTCAGGGTTCCCGGGTCGCGGGTTCAGTCCGAGCGGTGCGGGCCGTGGGATTTGCGACCGCAGGAGCGCAGGTAGGCGTGCAGGCGGCTCGTCGCCCTGAATGCCCGGCCCGGGCGAGAGGGGACAAGCGACAAGGGAGAAGGGAGAAGGGAGAAGGACCCCACGCGAGGCATGGCCGGGTCAAGCCTGTGGGGAAGAACCCCGTCGAACCCCGTAGAACCCCCGTTAATCCCACCTCGCCCGCCGGCGCATGAAGCCGCCGACGAGGGCCCCGGCGAGGAACCCTGCCACGTGCGTTGCGAAGGCGACCCCGCCGGTGGCGTCCACGCCCATCGAGGCGACGCCACTCGCGCTCTGCAGGAGCAGCCAGAGGCCGAGGAAGAAGATCGCCGGTACCTCGATCACATCGAGATACAGCACGAGGAACACGGCCGTCAGGATCTGCGAGCGGGGATACAGCACGAAGTAGGTCCCCATCACGCCGGCAACCGCTCCGCTGGCGCCGATGAGCGGAATGGCGGACTCCGGGTTGACCCCTGCATGCGCCAGCCCGCCGATGCCCGCCGCGGCCAGGTAGAACAGCAGGAAGGGCCAGTGTCCGAGCGTGTCCTCCACGTTGTCGCCGAAGATCCACAGGTAGAGCATGTTTCCGCCGAAGTGGATCCAGCCATCGTGGAGGAATGCGCTCGTCACGAGCGAGGGCCATGAGAAGGCGGCGGGCACGAGACCGAGGGTGTGGGTCAGCGCATACAGGCGGGGGGCATCCAGCCAGAGCTCGTATCCGAAAGCCAGAGTATTCGCGGTGATGAGGGCGATGGTGACGAACGGCGTGGTCCGCGACGGGATGACGTCGCTCACGGGAAACATTCGCGCAGTATACGCGGCGGAATCCGACCGGTTCGTGCCG
>JACCXG010000015.1 GCA_013697225.1 Acidobacteriota bacterium | reverse complement strand
GATTCTATGAGCTCGCCGGGGGGAGCGCCCGCTCGGCTCCAAAAGAGTACGCGCTCGCCGCGGCGCTCGCCACGGGCATCGCCATCGCTGGCGCAACAGCGCTCCTCGCGGGCAGTCACGGGCGGCTCATTCGGATGGCGCTCGAAACACCGGGCGACCGGCATGGACGCTTTGCGCACCTCCACGGGCGCGTCGAGCCGCTCCTGGCGGCGCTCACGCGCGACCAGGTCCAACGGGCGATTGCCGGCTTCACCTTGCGGACGCTGCTGCGGAGCCGCGCGCACCTGATGTTGCTGGCGACCTACCTCGGTGTCGGCGCGGCGCTTGTCGTGTCGGTCCTCCTCCCGCAGTTCCTGCTTCGGGGACTCGCCGCTGTCGAGAGTCCGTCGCTCCCCTGGCTGTCGGCTCCGTTGATTCTGACGTTCTTCGCCCTGTGCGGCAGTCGCACGATCCTCGCGATTCCCGCAGACATCAAGGCCAACTGGCTCTTCCGCCTGCACGCCTCCGACAGCTGCATGCCTCAGGTCGTGGACGGCGCGCGTGCCGCCCTCCTGGTGGCCGTTGTCGTGCCGGTGGCTGCTGCGGCAGGGATTCTGGGCGTCTGGTTCTGGGGCGTGCGGAGCGGCGGGATCCATGGGGTCGTGACCGGCGCGCTGGGGGTGCTGCTTCTGGAGGTCCTGCTCGTGGGATTCCGCAAGGTGCCATTCGCGTGCACGTACTTTCCGGGCCGCTCGCGTGTGCGCACGATGTGGCCGATCTACGGGTTGGCGTTCAGCGTGTACGCGTTTTCACTTGCGGCCCTGGAGGCAGCTGCGCTGGTGAGGCCGGTCCTTCTCGTGCCGATGCTGGCGGTGATTGCGGGGGTTACCAGTGCGCTTCGATTTGCAAGCCGACGGGATCTCCAGCCGCCGCCTGGGCTCACATACGAGGAGAGCGATCCCGACGGGCTCTTTCAGGGATTCCGGTTGAGCGAAGGGATGGCGGCGGAGAGCGCCGCGACGCTCCGGCGTTGAGAAGCTCCGCTCCTCCCCCGTTTAGTCCGCCCTCAGGGCTGCGACCGGATCGACGCGCGCAGCACGCCTCGCGGGAATCCAGGCAGCGAACAACGCCGTGCTGGCCAGGAGCACCAGCATTGTCCCTAACGTCAGCGGGTCTGTTGGCTCGGTTTCGAAGAGAAAGCTGCGGAGCACGCGCGTCGCGGCCACAGCACCCGCCAGTCCTATGACAAGGCCGAGCGCGACCGGCCCAGCTGCGTCAACGACGATCGCGCGGACCATCTGACGGGTCCGCGCTCCGAGCGCCATGCGGATGCCGACCTCACGGGTGCGGCGGGCCACGGCGTACCCGGTGGTTCCGAAGATGCCGACGAGTGTCAACAGGAGCGCGAGACCGCCGAGCAGGCTCAGCAGCGTCGCACGCTGTCGCGGGGTGGCGACGCGGTCACCGAACCAGTCCCGGCCGGAACGAATCTGCTCGACGATGACCGCTGGCCCGATTCCCTGTGCCGCAGCACGCAACTGCTCCGGCAGGTTGGGAATGCGGCCGCTCGGCCGGACCACCACCGTCAGACCGGCCCCGAACACAGACCGCGGATCGGGCTCGTAGGAAAGGTATAACCACGGCCGTTCTCCCGGTTCGGGCAGAGGATCCTTGTTGCGCGCGTCTCCCACGACTGCCACGACGGACCACGCCTTCTTTTGCAGCAGGATCTCCCGTCCGACGGCTGGTTCGCCGGGGAACATCGCCCTTGCGGCGGACTCGCTCAGCACAGCGAACGGCCCGGCAGTGTAATCGGCGTCGGTCGGATATCGCCCCTGACGCAGCGGCAACCCGACCGCTTCGAAGTATCCGGGCGTCACGGCTCTGCGGGCGATGCTCGTCGAGCGACCCTTGGCGCTCGCGCTCATATAGGCACCGCTGCCGTCGAGGGGAGCCCGGTCGGAGACGCCAGCGGCAGCAATGCCTGGTATGGCTCGCACCTCGCGAAGCAGTGCCGGATAGTAGGCCTGGTATACGGCGGGATCTGTGTCCACAGGTGTTTCGAACAACGCTGTCCGCTGATCATCGCATTACACCAAGGATCAGACAATCGGATCGAGGAAGCCCGTTCA
>JACCXG010000633.1 GCA_013697225.1 Acidobacteriota bacterium | reverse complement strand
GTTTCGCTGGTGCTTCGCGCGCGCGAAGGAGACGACGCTGCGCGGGAAGAACTGTGCGCGCGCTACCTGCCGCGGCTGCGCCGCTGGGCTCACGGGCGCCTGCCGCTCTGGGCGCGCGATCACCTGGACACCGAGGACATCGTGCAGGACACACTGCTGCAATCGGTCCGGCGGCTCCCGGCGTTTTCCCCGCAGCACCATCAGGCGTTCGCCGCCTACGTCTGCGTAGCGCTCCGCAATCACGTCAAGGACGTGCTGCGCCGCGCATCGCGCCGGCCGCTCGGTGAACCTGTCGGCGGCGACGAGCCCGCTGACGATCCCTCTCCCCTCGAGCAGGCGGTCGGCCATCAGACCCTGCAGCGGTACGAGTCGGCCCTCCAGCGCCTCAGTGAGAGGGACCGCGAGCTCGTGATTGCGCGCGTGGAGCTCGAGCTCGACTACGAGGAGATCGCGGAGTTGCTCGAAAAGCGCTCGATCGGCGCGGCTCGCGTCGCGGTCAGCCGTGCGCTGGTACGGCTGGCCACCGAAATGGGTCATGAGCGACACGCCTGAAGACCCCTCGCTCCTTGCGCTCGCGGCCGCCCTTGCTGACGGAACGGCGATCGACTGGGAGAAGATCGAGGGACAGGAGCTCCCGCCGAACCGGCGGCTCCTCGTCGAAGACCTTCGGCGCGTAGCGTCGGTCGTCAGGGCCCACCGCTCAGCAGTCACTCCCCCTGCTTTCGTCCCTCGCCACTGGCGCCATTTGGTCCTGCTCGAATGCGTCGGCTCTGGCGCCTTCGGATCCGTGTACCGCGGGTGGGATTCCCTGGTGGACCGGGAGGTCGCTGTCAAGCTCCTGCCGCCTGGCGATGTCGCGGAGCCCCCGCTGGAGGAGGCCCGTGCGCTCGCACGCATCCGCCACCCGAACGTAGTCGTCGTCTATGGCGCCGATCAGGACGAGGACGGGGTCGGCATCTGGATGGAGTACATCGAGGGGCAGACCCTGGCCGACATCGTGCGCGACCGCGGCCCGATGAGCGCACGCGAGGTCTCCGGCATCGGCGTGGACCTGTGCCGCGCGCTGTCCGCCCTCCATGCCGCCGGGCTGCTGCACCGGGACATAAAGGCGCAGAACGTCATGCGGGAGGTTGGCGGCCGCATCGTCCTCATGGATTTCAGCGGCGCCGAAGGGGTTGCCCGAAAGGCGAAACCAACCTTCTCGGGAACGCCGGCGTACATGGCTCCCGAGCTGTTCGAAGGTGCCGCCGCAAGCGTGACGACCGACGTGTACAGCCTCGGCGTGCTGTTGTTCTTCCTGATCTCTGGCCGGTTTCCCGTGGACGGGAGGGGCGTTACGGAGTTGAGGAACGCTCACGCGCGCCGGGAGCGGACCCGGCTGCGGGACGTGCGGCCGGATGCGGGGGACGCCATCGTCCAGGTGATCGAGCGCGCCACGGCGCACGACCCGGCAGTCCGGTATCAGACCGCCGGCGAGCTGGAGGGGGCGCTGACCGCCGCGTCCGGAGCCCACGCGGTGATCGTGTCGGCAGGCAATGGCGGAGCGGCGGTCCTCTCGTCGGGTCGACGAGCCCGAATCGGCCTGGTCCCTCAGTTGCTCATGGGCGGTTTGCTGCTGGCCGCCCTCGGACTGGCGGCGGACCGCTGGCGGACGTGGGGAACACCAGCCCCGGCAGCCGCGCCGCTGGCAAGGTTCACCATCGGCCACCCCTATCTGTCGGGCAGCTGGCCCCGCCTCTCCCCGGATGGCCGCTTCATTGTTTTCGGGGCGGCAGTCGAGGGGCAGAATCGTCTCTGGGTCCGCCCGATCGACGCCACCGAAGGCCTGACCCTCAAGAACACGACGGCAACGGAAACGCCGTTCTGGTCGCCGGACAGCCGCTTCCTGGCCTTCTTCGAGGAGGGCAAGCTCCGAAAGGTCAGCCTTGCCGGAGATGTGACCGAGATCGTCAGCGAGGCGCCGCACCCGCAGGGCGGGGACTGGAGCGAGGCGGGGATTCTCCTTTTTGCCAGGGGAGGGGGTATCTACCAGGTCGGTGCCGACGGACAGAACCTCGCGCGCGTCACCCAGGTCGACACAACCCGCGGCGATTACCAGCACGGCTGGCCGGAGTTCCTGCCTGACGGCCGGCGTTTTCTCTACGTGATACGCAGCTTGCAGCCGGACCGCGCGGGCCTTTATGTCGGTTCCCTGGATTCCCAGGAAGCACACCGGCTGATGCCGCCGTACTCGCGGGCGGCCTACGCCAACGGACACGTGCTGTTCGTTCGGGACGGCACCCTGCTTGCTCAGCCGTTCGACCTGCGGACGGCAACGGTTCACGGCGTGCCGGTGAAGCTGGCCTCCGGCATCCAGTATCACTCCGGAGGCGACGCCTCGTTCGACGCCGCCTCCGGGGTGCTGATCCATGGCGCCACACCCGGTCCGGCAGTGAGACGGGTAAAGGTCCTGGACCGCCGCGGCCGCGAGCTCGAGGTCCTGCACACGCTGGGCGCGGCGCGGCAGCCACAGTTCTCACCCGACGGCCGGCGCATCGTCTTCGAACGCCGGCCCGACGACGGCCGGGGCAGTGATTTGTGGGTGTACGACATCGGGCGTGGCAGCAAGTCGGCGCTGACCCGATCCGAAGCGGACGATATGCGACCGGTCTGGTCGCCGGACGGCAGCCGCGTGGCGTTCTCCTCGAAGCGCGGCCTCCTGCATATTTTCAGCAAGCCGGTGGACGGCACGGACGAGGAAAGTTTGCTGGTGACCGACCCCGGCGAGGCACTCGTCGAATCCTGGTCTCCGGATGGCGGGCACCTCAGCGCCACCATCCGCCGCAGGGGCCTGTGGATCCTGCCCCTCGAGCCTGGCAGGAAACCCTGGCTCGTGCGAGCCGACCCGACCACCGAGGTCTGGCACTCGGAATTTTCTCCCGACGGGCGCTGGCTGGCCTACGCATCAGCGGAGTCCGGGAGGCTCGAGGTGTATGTGGAACCCTTTCCAGCCACCGGCGCACGCTGGCAGGTCTCGACCGAGGGTGGCGCCGAGCCACACTGGTCGAAAGATCCGCTCGAGTTGTTCTATCTGAGTGCCGATAGCCGGATCATGGCGGTTTCAAACGGCCCGGGACGCTGGCAGGCAGTGAAGCCGAGATCCCTGTTCCGGGTCTCGGTCCAGGAGATCGCGGGAGCCGTCGACTACGACGTCTCCCCTGACGGGACGCGGTTCATCGTCAATACGGTCATATCGGAGGCAGTCGTCCACCCTCTCAACGTGGTGTTGAACTGGAGAGAGCTGCTGTCGCCCTGAGCGATCCAGCCAACGTCCCCGCACCCCCGCCTCGGCCCACTTCCCCGGCCGGTCAATCGTTTCCCCCTCGCGCCGAACATCTGTGCGTTTTTCGCTTCCGCGACGTTATGAGGATGTACATCGCAGCAGTGGGAAGGAAGCGCATATGCCAGCAGAGCCTCTGGGCCGTCTGATGACGGCCCCCGCAGCCCCGTCATGGACGCCATGGTCCTGGGAGAA
>JACCXG010000577.1 GCA_013697225.1 Acidobacteriota bacterium | reverse complement strand
GGCGATCTTCCGGCAGATCAGCCAGGACGCACACGCTGCCGCACGACTCGCTGCACCGCGATTCAGTGATGCGGTCGTTCTGCCGCGGGCCGCGATTCCCTATCTCAATGAGCCTTGGTACTGTTGAGCGGAGCCATCTTCAGAGCAGGTGGCTCTGATCTGACATCGACTGCGTGATGAGTCGCATCCTGCTGCTGTCCACCACGACCGGGTACCAGCTCCGCTCGTTCGGCGAGGCGGCGGCGGAGCTCGGCGTGGAGTTGATGTTCGCCACCGACCGGTGCCATTCCCTCGACGACCCCTGGCGGGACGGGGCCGTGGCCGTGCGCTTCCACGAGGAGGAGGACTCGCTTTCGGCGATTCTGCAAGCGGCACGGTCACGTCCGGTCGACGGTGTGCTGCCCCTCGGAGACCGCCCCGTCGTCCTCGCCGCGCGGGCGGCCTCTGCGCTGGGGCTGCGGGGAAATCCACCCGACGCGGCGCTCGCCAGTGCCCACAAGCGCCTCACCCGGGAGAGGTGTGCCGCGGCCGGGCTGCTGGTGCCAGGCTTCCGTGCGCTCACGGTGGATGATGACGTCAGGGTGCGCACGGAGGGTCTGAACTACCCCGTCGTGGTGAAACCGGTGGGGCTGTCAGGGAGTCGCGGCGTGATCCGCGCGGACGACCCGGAGGAGCTGGTCGCGGCGTTCACCCGGGTGGCGGCGCTGCTCGCACGCCCCGAGATCAGGGCCCTGCGCACGGGGACGGAGCGGGACCTCATCGTGGAGGAGTTCATCCACGGGCGTGAATACGCCGTCGAAGGGCTGCTGACCTCCGGTGTGTTCCGTCCGCTTGCACTCTTCGACAAGCCGGATCCCCTCGATGGACCCTTCTTCGAGGAAACGATCTATGTCACCCCGTCCGCGGCCCCAGAGCCCATGCAGCAGGCGATATACGACGCGGTAGTGCAGGCGGTGCGGGCGCTGGGGCTTCGGCACGGCGCCGTCCACGCCGAATGCCGCGTTGCGCGGGCTGGCGTGTACGTGCTGGAGGTGGCGGCGCGCCCGATAGGTGGGCTCTGCTCCCGGGTGTTGCGGTTCCAGGCGCAGGCGGGGAGTGGGTGCTCTCTCGAGCACGTGCTGCTGCGCCATGCGCTGGGCGCCAGTCTGTCCGGCCTCGCCCGGGAAGAAGGCGGGGCAGCCGTGATGATGGTGCCGATCCCGCGCCGGGGCGTGTTCAGACGGGTCGACGGGGAAGCGGAAGCCAGGCGAGTGAAATTCGTGGAGGATGTCCGGATGACCGCGAAACCAGGGGGGCTGCTGGAGCCCCTGCCGGAGGCCGGACGCTATCTCGGATTCATCTTTGCGCGGGCACCGCAGCCGGCTGACGCGGAAATGGCCGTGCGACAGGCGCACGGCCACCTTCGATTCGTCATCGACACGCCGCTCGAAGTACGTAGCGTTCCAGCAGGAGCACCCGAGAGGTGAGACGTCTCAGCCCTTTGCCTGCTCGGGAACGTACCCGGGGGGCAGTGCGGCATCTTCGCCGAAGAAAAACTCCTCCATGTGCTTGGTGACGAGCACCTGCGCTTCTTTCTGCCAGGGCATCAGCCGATACTCATTGAGGATCATCTTCATCCGCTCTTCCCAGAGACGCCAGGCGTCCACGGAGATGTTCGCGAAGATTCGGTCGCCGAGCTCGCCGGGCCAGGGAGGCGCGTCGAATCCGGGGAGCTCTTTCTGGAATTTCTGGCAGAACACGGTCCGGCCACTGACGTTTCCCGCCGACGGCTGCGGCGGACCACCACATGCGCTCATAGCGGGATCTTAACAGGTCGTCGGTCCGATCCCCGGAAGGTTCGGGATCTCTCAATCCAAGCGGCGGTGTAATGTTTCACTGCGACATGGAGTTGCCCGCTGACGGTTGACAGACTATCCTCGTCATTTGCAACGATTTAGTGTGTTCCCATGCTCCCAAGCTGAACCGGCGTGGCACAACCCTTGATACAGCAGCCCGACGGTAGCCTCAATGTCGAGGGAATCTTGCGCGGGCGAACAGGACGTCACGATGAGCAATGAACCTGCAACCGGCGATCGCGACGAGCCGGAACGCGCGCCCGAGACTCCCCCCGATGAACCGAAACCTGCTCCCGTTCAGGATCCCCCCGCGGAGCCGGGGCGTCCGCCGCTTGTCGTCTCAAGGGCGTTCTGAACGGCAGCCACCACCGAGGGTCAGCCATGAATGATGAACAGGGCCGCGCCATGACCGGGGAATCCCGCAAGGAGCGCCGGGGCTTCGCCTCCATGTCTCCTGAGAAGCAGCGTGAAATTGCGAGCAAGGGTGGGCGCGCCGCGCACCAGAAAGGCACGGCGCACGAGTGGACATCCGAAGAAGCGCGGTCTGCCGGACGAAAAGGAGGGCAGATCAGCAGGGGTGGTCGGGGTAAACTAATAGAGTCGCCGGGGGCAGACTTCGAGTAGAGTCGCCGCGGGGGAAGACTTCGAGGCTTCGACACAGGTGAAGGATCGGCCCGAGACGTGCGACGGGCGGTAGGTCTGACAGACGGAGGCGTGTGAACATGTTCAAACGGGTAACGACGGCAGTAGTCGTGGCGCTGATGGCTGCGACGGCGTCAGCGCAGACGCCGCCACCGGCAACTCCTGCCGGCCAGGGGCCAGCGACAGCGACAACGACGACGTCGGCTGAGGGTGGGCAGCAGACTACCCAAGACCCGGGCCTGATGACCCCGGCCGAGACTCGGCCAGCCACGACGACATTCCGCGGGGACACGGGTCTCTGGTTCGTTCCGACCGGTGAGGTGCTGCCGGCGAGGCGCTGGTCTGCCAGCGCCTATCGCGTGAACTTCGACTACAACCAGGGCTTCACCGACGTCTCCGACTGGCCGGTCACCTTTGGTGTCGGTCTCAGGGATCGCGCGGAGATCTTTGGCGCGTGGGAAGTCGTCCGCCGCATCGACCGCGACGTGCGCCCCTTGTTCCTCGCCAACCAGGACCTGGCGGGGGGCATCGTCAACCGGCACCCGTTCGTTCGGCAGGGATGGTCCGGCAACCAGTTGGGAGATCTCTGGCTCGGCGGCAAGGTGAACCTCACCTCGCAGCACCGGCAGCAGCCGATGGCCTTTGCCGTGCGTGGGCTCGTCAAGGTCCCGACGGCAAGCTCGGACGACGAGGGGGTGGGAACGGGGAGAGCCGATTTCGCTTTCGATGTCATCGGCAGCCGTGAGATCAACGAGCGGGTGGAGCTGTCGGCCTTCGGCGGCTTCATCGTGCGCGGGAATCCGGACCAGGTCGAGATCTCGAACGGCATCCGGTGGGGCTTCGGGGCAGGCATGCCAACACGCCGGAACCTTCGGCTCACCGCGGAGCTGCACGGTGAGTTTCAGACGAAGGACACGCTCCAGCTCACGTCTCCAATCACCGCCATAGATGGTTCCCTCTCCCCCCTCACCTCCAACATCGACTCGCTGATTCACGCCAACGTCGGGCTGACCTGGCAGGGGAACAACGGCATGTTCGCGGGTGTCGGGGTTGGCTGGCACGTCGGAATGGAGCCGCGCTCGGATTTCGGGCCCCCTTACGGCGACGTCACGGGTGACTCGCTGGGCTTCCAGGTGCGCCTTGGTTATCACCCGGGTGTGCGCGTGTACGTGCAGCCTCCCCCGCCGCCGGCTCCGGCGCCGCCCGTGCAGGCCAACAGGCCTCCGACTGTCACGGCGCGTTGTGAGCCCTGCACTGTCGAAGTGGGTCGCACATCCACCGTGACGGCGGATGCGACCGACCCTGACGGCGATCCGCTGACCTACAAGTGGAGTGCCCCTGCCGGCACGTTCGCCAACCCGGCCGACCGCCAGACCCAGTGGACGGCGCCCATGCAGGAGGGGCCGGTGCAGGCGACTGTGGCGGTGTCCGACGGCCGCGGCGGCAACGCGAGCAGCTCGGTCACCATTCAGGTGATCAGGCCCGCGCGCAAGGAGATCGTGTTCGAGGACGTGCACTTCGACTTCGACCGCTACTCGCTGCGCCCGGAGGCCACGCGTGCGCTGGACGAAGCGATCAAGTCACTGCAGGAGAACGCCGACCTGCGGCTCGAGATCGAAGGGCACACGTGCAACATCGGCACGGCTGAGTACAACCTCGCGCTGGGCGAGCGTCGCGCGGGGGCTGTCCGCGAGTACCTGGCGGGCCGCGGCATCGGCGCCGAGCGGCTCCGGACCGTCAGCTACGGCGAAGAGCGTCCCAAGCACGATAACGCCCGTGAGGAAACCCGCCGCCTGAACAGGCGCGCAGCGATGGTGGTCCGGGTCCAGTAGCCCGGATACCCCTGGAACACGGGCCGGCATCGGGAGGAGGAAGGGGAACGAGGATGCGATTCGTGCACGTTTACCTCGTCGCCTACTTCCTCCTGGTGTTGGGTGCGATCGGGGCGCTCTGGTATGGTGGGGCACTCGCGCAGATGCCAGCAATCTGGGTCCTGATGGCCATCATCGGTGCACTCGGGCTCGGGGTGCTGCTTGCGCTGTCCGTCAGATCAGCGGAGGTCACGCCGGAGTAGATCAGGATTTGGTGCAGGTTCGAGGAGCCGTCGGTTGCCCTCTTCAGAGGGCGGCCGGCGGCTCTTTCCATGTACGGCTATCTCTCACGCCCCATTGGCCTTACGGGGTGTGGTCTCTGGCACACCTTGTGATACGGAGACCGCGTGCGTATGTTCTTGCAGAATTTCGCGCGGGTCGGCTCTGCTTTTGTGTTGCTCGTTGCCCTCCTCGGCGTCTCCGGCTGCCGAGAGGAGGACGGAGGCGTACGCGTCACGCGGATGACCTTCACCGGCTTGAACGCCGTAGAGCCGGAGCAGCTCACGTCTGTGCTCGCCACGGGCGCGGGATCGCGCCTGCCGTGGGGAGAGCGCCGCTACTTCAGCCGCGAGCAGTTCGAGGCGGACCTCAAGCGCATCGCGGCGTTCTACAGCGACAGAGGGTTTCCCGACGCGCGCGTGACGTCGTTCGATGTGAGCCTCAGCGAGGACCAGACGTCGGTCGCGATCACCATCAATATCTCGGAAGGGGAGCCGGTGGTCGCCGAGCGCGTGGAACTGGTAGGGTTCGACGAACTGGACCCCGCCCGGCGCCGCGCGATCGAGGCCCGTTTGCCGCTGCAGGATGGGCAGCCGCTCGACCGGGCGCTGATTCAGGCGAGCCGCGAGACGGCCGTGGACGGGCTGCGCGAGGAGGGATATCCCTATGCGTCCGTCAGGCTCAGCGACGGGCCCGGCTCCGGAGACCGGCAGCGTGTGGTTCAGCTGGTGGCGGAAACCGGCCCTCTTGCGCGACACGGACCACTGGAGATCCAGGGGAACTCCAGTGTCGGCTCGGAAGTCATCCAGAGACAGCTGACCTTCAGGCCCGGGCAGGTCTACCGCCAGAGCCGGCTGCTCGAGAGCCAGCGGAAGCTCTACGCCCTCGAGGTGTTCCAGTTCGCCAATGTGCAGGCGGTCCGGGAAGAAGGTCAGGAACCGGTCGAGATCCCCACCAGGGTGGTCGTGACGGAGGGAAAGCATCGCAAGGTGAACTTCAGCGCCGGGTACGGCAGCGAGGAGCGGGCCCGCGTCCAGGCCGACTGGCGGCATGTGAACTTCTTCGGCGGGGCGCGGACCGCCGGCGTGCGAGCGCGGTACTCGGCACTCGACCGCGGGGTGCGCCTCAATTTCCGCGAACCCTATTTGCTCAGCCCGCGCTACTCGGCAGGGCTCCAGGGGCAGTATTGGTATAGCGACGAACCGGCCTTTACGCTGCTCAACGTCGGCGGACGGATCACGGTGAATCGCGAGTTCGGCCGTGCACCCAGGGGAACCACGGGGGGCGGGTCTCCCGTGAACACGCTGTCGCTGACGTACGCCAACGAGTGGGAGGACTACAGCATCTCGAACGAGACGCTGCTGGATCCCACGGCGCGCGATGACTTGATCGCGCTTGGCCTGGACCCCCGCTTCGGCACCGGCCGTGGGCAGAGGTCCTCGATCAGCATCGATGCGGGGCGAAACACGACCGACAACATCCTGAACGCGCGGCGTGGCTACCTTGCCGGTGCGCATGTGGAGCAGGCCGGCACGTGGCTCGCCGGCGACTACGACTATTACGAGCTGACGGGCGAAGGACGCTACTACCTGGCGCTGGGGAATCTCGCCGTCGTCGCGGTCCGCGCGCACGGCGGGTCAATCGATGCGATCCGCGGAGATGCCGAGGTGGAAGGAGCGGTGCCGTTCTACAAACGGTACTTCCTCGGAGGCGCGACGAACCTGCGCGGCTGGGGGCGCTTCGAAGTGTCCCCCTTGAGCGGAGCGGGGCTCCCGCTCGGCGGGCACACGTTCATGAATTTCTCCACCGAGATTCGAGTTCCCGTGTGGGGGCAGCTCGGGGGCGTGCTGTTCCTCGACGGCGGGAATGTGTGGTCGAACCCCTGGGAGTTCAAGATGAACGAGCTCCGCTACAACATCGGCCCCGGAATTCGGTACAACACTCCGATCGGGCCGATTCGTGCGGACCTGGGCTATCAGCTGAATCCGATTCCGGGCCTGCGGGTGGACGGGGAGCCGGAAGCACGGCGTTTCCGCTTCCACTTCAGCATCGGACAGGCGTTCTGAATTCGTGCAAGGGAAAAGGCAGAAGGGAAAAGGGAGAGAGCCCCTGCTGCTGACCGGCAACTGGCAACTGGCAACTGGCAACTGGCAACTGGGAACTGACCGTCATATGAGATCTTTGCGCAGGCTGCTGCAGGTCGCGGCGCTGGTGGGAACGCTGATCGTGGGCATCGTCGCACTGGCGCTGATCGTGTCCCAGACTCCGTGGTTCCGCGACTGGATGCGCCGTTACATCGTCCGCGAGTCCAAACAGTATCTGAACGGGGAACTGTCGATGGGAGTATCGGCGGAAACCTGCTGTTCGGGGTGCAGGTCAATGACGTCGCGGTGGATATGTCGGGGGAGCGGGTGGTCGCGGCCCGGAATATCGAGGTCGACTACAACGTCTTCACGATCATCTCC
>JACCXG010000564.1 GCA_013697225.1 Acidobacteriota bacterium | reverse complement strand
TCCGAGTAGACCGCCACCGTCTTGATGCCAAGCTCCCGGCACGCGCAGATGATCCGCAGGGCGATCTCCCCGCGGTTGGCAATCAGGATCTTCTTGAACATGCGGCCGATTGCCTCAGATCGTCCGGATGGCGAAGAGTCGCTCGCCGTACTGCACCGGCTTGCCGTTGTCGACGTACGCGCTGACGACCTCCCCTTCGTACTCCGAGGTGATCTCGTTCATCAGCTTCATCGCTTCGATGATGCAGAGCACCTGGTCCTTCTTCACGCGCTGCCCCACTTCGACCAAGGCCGGAGCGCCCGGCTCGGACGATCGGTAGAAGGTCCCGACGATCGGTGACTTGACCACGGCGAGCTCCACTTCGGCGTCCCCCGCCAGCTCGCTTTCCGCCGGCGAGCCGAGCGCCGCCGGAGCCGACACGAGGGATGAAGGCGCCTGGATAGTGGCAACCGGCGCCTGTGGCAGCGCCAGGGGGGGGGCGCCGCCGCTCTTCCGCACCCGCAGTTTCAGCCCCTCACGTTCCAGCTCGAACTCTGTCAGATCGTGCTCCCGCACCAGGTGCAGAATGCGCTCGATGTCCTCGAAATCCATCACGCTCCAGCCAGAAAAGGGGCGGGGTCCACCGGCACGTCCGTCAGGACCTCGCACCCCTGTTCGCTCACCAGCACATCGTCTTCTATTCTCACGCCGCCGAACCCCTCGACGTACACGCCCGGCTCGATGGTGAACACCATGCCCGGCTTCAGCGGCTCGTCAGGGTGTGCCGTTCCCGCTTTGCTGATCCGCGGCTCCTCGTGGACCTCGAGGCCGAGTCCGTGCCCGGTGCCGTGCAGGAAGGCATCGGCCAGCCCGTGGCGAGCCAGGGCGTCCCTCGCGGCGCTATCGACCTCGCTTCCCAGCACACCCGGCCTGACGGCCGCGATCGCGGCGGCATGAGCCTCGGAGACGGCATCGAACAGACGCCTGAACGCGGCACTTGCCGGCGCCACCTGAACCGTGCGGGTCAGATCCACGCAGTATCCGTCGTAGACGCCCCCGAAGTCCAGCACCACCCCGTCACCTGGCCTCAGCATGCGGTCTCCGAGGCGGGCGTGCGGAAGCGCACTGTTCGGACCCGAGGCGACGATGGTGTCGAAGGCTGGTTTGGTGAAACCGGCCCCGCGGATGGCCGCATCGATATCCGTCGCCACGTCCCGCTCGGTGCGCCCTGCTCGTGCCAGGGCCACTGCCTCCCGGGCCACGGCTGACAACCTGACAGCGGCCTCCCTGAGGGTCTCGATCTCTCCCGAATCTTTCACGACCCGTGCCGCTTCCACGACTCGCTCAACCGGGACCAGCTCGACCGCTGCCCCGCTGCTGCGAACCGACTCCAGTGCCCGGTCGAGATGGCGGAATGCTGCCAGCGTCATTGCCGTCGATTCCACGCCCACGCGCCCCCCGCGCCCCGTCCGGCGGAGGACCGCGGCGAGGGTGCCTTCGTAGCTTCCCTCGACCGGGGTGATCGTCGTCTGACGGAGCTCCCCCGCGCGCCCCACGCACCCGCGGGCCGCCGTCAGGTACCTGCCATCGACGATAAGTGTGCACGCCGTCGCCTCGACGAGCAGCATGCCCATCGTGGCGTCGAGTCCGGTGAGGTATCGCAGGTTCGCGGGATGGGTGACGAGCAGCGCCTCGATGCCGGCCTCCGCGAAGCTGGATCGGATGCGGGCGATTCGCCGGGCATACGGCGGCAGGCTGCTCACGCGAAGCTGCCGCTGAGCGCGGCTGGCGGCATTGGCAGCACCACGGTCCCCCGCCCGCATTCAACCGATCGCAGAGGGGCCGGCTCCAGCTGGTGATAAGGGGACGCAAAAAGAATCGACGCCGGACCCATCAGGATCCGGCGTCGTGATTGTTGGCTCCGGCTGCGGCCTTCTTCCATGTGGTGACTGCCCCGGGCAGCACCTGCAGTCTACACCTGGCGAAAAGTCACCGCACGCGACGAGCCCCGAGTCCGGCCGAAACCGCGATTCCCCGCGTGTCCCGTCA
>JACCXG010000547.1 GCA_013697225.1 Acidobacteriota bacterium | reverse complement strand
GGCGGCAGCGGCGGCGCGGGCGTCGACTGGGCGGCGAGGAGCGTCTGGAGGCACGCCGTAATCGCCGCATCGCAGGCCATGAGTTGCGTCTGCGCGAAATCATACGCGGCCACCTGCTGCTCGAGGGCGAAGAGATGCTCGGCGCGATAATGCCCGGTCAACGCCGCTTCCAGCTCGGCGACGGTGGCGTGGCACCGCGCATCCCGATGCCGGGCTAACACCTGGGGATCGTGCTCGCCCGCCACGATGTCGCGGAGAATCCGGAGCCCGGTGACGCCGACGGGGTCCGTGACGACGAGACCCAGCCGCAGGTTCATCTGGGTGAGGGCCTTCTCGATCCGCTGCACGCACTGGGTCGCGGTCTGCACGAGCCCCGCCCGATGGCGCAGATAGGCCCGGAGCGGCACGATCGCGGCGGGCGGGCGAAAGCTCCCGCGCAGCAAGCCCATCATGAGCAGGTCCCGCAACCATTCGCAATCGCTGACATCGCTTTTGCGCCCCGGGACGTGTTTGACGTGCCGGGCATTCACCAACAGCACGGTGAGGCCCCGCGCTTCGAGGATCTCGAACAGCGGAATCCAGTACACGCCCGTCGCCTCCATCGCCACCGTGCGGACGCCACACGCGACGAGCCACGCGGCCAGGCGGTGGAGATCCGCGGTGAACGTGGGAAACGCCTGGACCGGGCAGGGTGCGCGATCGGTGGGGACCGCGACGTAGTGCTCCGCGGCCCCGCAGTCGATGCCCGCCGCATCCGGCAGGAGACGAGTGAGGACCGACGGCGCAGAGCGAGGCTGGGGGGACCGGCGGAACGACGGCTTGTGTGGCATCGGCGACTCCTGAGATACTCCGAGCTGAGCATCCGCTGGACAGGGAGACGGTAGTCTGTGCACTCTCTCAAACGGGATCATCGGCGCGTGTACGTCGGTGTCACCACTGGTACGGCCGCCACTCCCCGGGCCACGCTCCCAAACGGGCTCCTGAGCACCATTGTTCGAGTCGGCCTCGGTCCCGCGGATGCTCGCTGATCCTACCGCCGCTCACGGCCGCCCCCCAGTTTCTTCCGCGGTGCGGCGCGATCCGATTGCGTGATGCCGCTCCCAACTCCCAACGCCCAATTCCCAACTCCCAACTCCCAAATTCCGAGTTGTTTCCATTGGAAGTTGGGAGTGGGAAGTTGGGAGTTGGGAGTTGAAGGTCTTCCTTGAGCGCCCGCCTGCTGGCCTCTTCGCTGGACCGCTTGTACCGGGACTTCAACAGGGGTGACTCGGCCGCGGATCCGGTGCATCTCGTGCGCCCGTTCAGCAATTCTGCGGACCGCGAGGTCGCCGGCTTCTGCGCTGCCGCGCTGGCGTTCGGCCGGGTGGCCAGCGTCATCGCGTCCATCCAGACGCTGCTTCGCATCATGGGGCCGCACCCGGCGGAGTACGTCAGGAGTTTCGATCCCGCGGCTCCGCACCCGGAGCTTCGTGCGATGGTCCACAGGTGGACACGCGGAGTGGATCTCGCGGCGCTCATCTGGATCCTGCGGCAGATGCTCGATCGGGCCGGATCGGTGGAGCGGTTCTTCGCCGAGGGGCTCACGGAGGGGGATCCGGATATCGAGCCCGCCCTCGATCGGTTCTCGACGCGCGCTCTCGCCCTTGACGTCGCCGAGGTGTATGGCGGCAACCCCAGGCGGCCGGGTGTGTGCTACTTCTTTCCCCGCCCGTCTGCGGGGAGCGCCTGCAAGCGTCTGAACCTGTACCTGCGCTGGATGGTGCGGCAGGATGAAGTGGACCTCGGCGTGTGGCGGCTCGTCTCCCCCGCGCAGCTCATCGTGCCGCTGGATACACACGTGATCCGGCTGGGGCGCTGTCTGCGCCTTACCCGATACACGAGCCCGGGCTGGAAGATGGCGGCCGAGATCACAGCGGCGCTGCGCCGGCTCGATCCCGAAGACCCGATACGCTTCGACTTCTCCATCTGTCACGTCGGGATGATGAACGCCTGCGGCTTCGGCCGCTCACAGGGAGATTCGCAATGTCCTCTCAGGGGATTGTGCCACCCGCGGACACGGAGGCGCCCGACACGCCCAAGGCAACCTGCTTGAGACAGGGTCTGACGATGCTGCTCGCGGGCGTCCTCGTCGGCAGCGCAGGATGCGCGGGGGAACGCCCGCCGTACGTCCTCGCGCACGAGTCATCGCCCGATGGACGACTGGAGGCGGAGGTGCGCCTGGCTCCCTGCGGCGAGGGCTGGTGTCAGAGCCTCTGGGTGCGTCCGTCGGGAGCAGACGGGACTCGGCTGGCCGAACTGGCAGCAGGCGGTGACCGCAGCGACGAGATCACCTGGATGAAGGATGGCACGCGGGTGGCCTTTCTCGTCAACGGCACGCAGCTGCGGATTTACGACACGGAGAGCGGCGCTCCGGCCGGTCTCCTCGATCTCTTGCCGGCTGACGGCCCGCCGTCCACCAGGGTTGCCCGTGGCGTCACCTTCTCGGACACGGGCGCGGCGATTACGTTCGACGACTGTCCGCGCGATCGGTCAGGCTGCCGCCCGGGCATGGTAGCCATGCGCTGAGGTCAGCGCCTCCGGCTGCGTCCTGCCGGACGGTCGCGCACGACGTGCTGGTACGCGCGCAGCGTGTTCTTCACCATCACGTCGGCTGAAAAGCGCGCACGCACCCGCGCGAGCCCCGCCGTTCCCATGCGCTCTCGCGGATCCGCATTCCCCAGCAGCCGGACGATGGCCTCGCCAAGGGCAACGTGATTTCGCGGCGGAACCAGGATGCCGGTTTCCTCATCTGCCACCACCTCCGGAATGCCGCCCGCGGTCGTGGCAACCACCGGT
>JACCXG010000530.1 GCA_013697225.1 Acidobacteriota bacterium | reverse complement strand
TCCTGCCTAGTACGGGCTCTTCCCGCCGGTGACCCCGTACACCTCACCCGTCACGAAGCGCGCTTCGTTCGACGCGAGGAACACGAACACCGGCGCGATCTCGACCGGTTGCGCCGCGCGCTCGAATGACGTCTCCTGACCGAACTTCTTGAATTTCTCTTCGGGCATCGTCGAAGGGATCAGCGGCGTCCACACGGGGCCCGGCGCCACGGCGTTCACGCGCACGCCCTTCTCCATGGCCATGTGCGACAGCGCTTTCGTGAAGTTCACGATCGCTCCTTTTGTGGGTGCGTACGCCAGCAGGTTCGGGCTGGGGTCGTAGGCCTGGATCGAGGCGGTGTTGATGATCACGCCGCCGCTCTCCATCCGCGGGAGCGCCGCCCGGCACAGCCAGAACATCGCGTAGACGTTCGTCTTGAACGTGCGATCGAACTCCTCCGTCGAAAACTCCTCGATGCTGTCGTGGGTCATCTGGAAGGCGGCGTTGTTCACGAGGATGTCGAGCCGGCCGAACTCGTCGAACGCGCGCTCCACGAGAGCGTTGCACTGACGCTCCTCGCGGATATCTCCCGGCATCCTGATGGCGCGCCGTCCAGCCTTCTCGATCCATTGAGAGGTGTCTTCGCCGTCCGCCTCCTCCTCCGGGAGGTAGCTGATGATGACATCCGCCCCCTCGCGTGCGTAGGCAATGGCGACCGCGCGACCTATTCCGCTGTCTCCCCGGTAATCAGGGCGACGCGATCCTTCAGACGGCCGAGCCCCTGGTACGACTCTTCGCCATGGTCGGCCTTCGGGGTCATCTCATGTATGGAACCGGGAACGCCAATCGGCTCCTGTGGGTACTCGGGCTTGGGCCCCTGCCCTTTGGGGTCCGCCGGAGCGGGACTCTGCGGCGACGTGGCCTTCGACATGGTTCTTCAACTCCTCAGTTTTACGTGCAATCGATGGCAATTCTCTGCCCTTCGCGCTGCAAGGAACCGGCCGGACTTCTCACCGGCGTGCGGCGTCAAGACCGGCGCGATGGTGTAGCCTGCCGGTGATGCGCCGGTCCCTTCTGGTGATCCTTCTGCTGATGCCTGGCGCCGCCGCCGGCCGGGCGCAGAGCGCGCCACAGCTGGAATTCGAGGTCCTCGGTGCGGACGTGAAGGCGCAATCCCGGCTGTCACCGGTGAACCAGGAACAGCTCCGTGCCACCGTTCGCCTTGTCGGGCTCGAAGACCCTGGAGGGGCCGTACGTGTGGTACTCGCCGGGGAAGACACGGATGTCGCGCGCGCAACACCCTCGTGGATTGCTGGCTTCGCCCACCCTCCAGCCGATACGGTCGTGCTGTTTCCCGCTCGCTCCCTGCGCTACCCGCACGACTCGCTGGAGGCTGTGCTCCACCATGAGATCGCGCACATCCTGATCGCGCGTGCAGCGGGAGGTCAGCCGGTGCCCCGATGGTTCAACGAGGGACTTGCGACTGCCGCCGAACGGGCCTGGCACTTCGAGGATGGACGGAGGCTCGCGTGGGCGCTCGTCCGAGGCAGTCCGATTACGATGGACGCCCTGGACGCGCTCTTCGCCCGGGGCAATGGGCACGCGACGACCGCCTACGCGCTCGCGAGCGCATTCGTGCGGCACGTGATGGACACCCACGGACCCCTGGCGCCGGCAGCGATCCTGGCGGCACTACGCGAGGAGGGATCGCTCCCGGTGGCGTTCGAGCGCGCGACCGGCGAGAGGCTCGATCAGGCCGAGCGCCGCTTTGCCGCCGGGCTGCGTTCGTGGGAGCGGTGGGTGCCCCTGGCCACCAGCCCGTTCGTCCTCTGGACGGCGGTCACGCTCCTGGCCCTCTACGCCATCCGGGTGCGCATTCGCCGCAAGGCGGAACGCCGCCTGCGGTGGGACGAAGAAGAAGACGAAGAGCTGGGGGACGTGGAGCTCAGCCCCGCGGACCTCGACCGCGTCCCGCCGGACGGCGCGGCGGCCCTCCAGGCCGGGACGGGCGATCCGACCCGGGACCACGCGTTTCGCGCGGAGGATGTCCCGGACGACGAGCCGCCGCCGATCGGCGGGCGGCGTTGATCTCCGCTCGCGCGCGTTCCTCGCGCTTGCGCGCGCGAATCTCGGCGATGCGTTGCGCGATCGGGATCTCCAGCCGGGCTTTGGGCCGTGCCGTGTAGTCGAAGTCAGGCACCGTGACGCGCGGCAGGCGACGGCCTATGGCGCGCTCGATGTCCCGCAAATCGTTCTCCTCTTCCGGCGAGACGAAGGTGAACGCATCCCCCGTCGCCTCGGCGCGGCCCGTACGGCCCACGCGGTGGATGTAGTCCTCCGGCGCCTGGGGAACGTCGAAGTTCACCACGTGGCCGAGCTCGTCCACATCGATCCCGCGCGCTGCGATGTCTGTCGCGACGAGAACGGGATACGTCCCGTTCTTGAAGCCGGCAAGTGCGGCGGTGCGTTGCGGCTGCGACCGGTTGCCGTGGATGCGCTCGGCACGGATGCCCGCCGTGACCAGGTGATCCGCAAGCCTGTTCGCCCGATGCTTGGTGCGCGTGAAGATCAGCGCCTGTGTCATGGTCTTCTGGCTGAGCAGGTGGACGATGAGCGAGGCCTTCAGCTCCATGGGTACCGGATACACGGCCTGCGTAATGCCCGAGGCTGGCGCCGACTGCCGCTGGGTCTGGATCGAAACGGGATTCCGCAGCATCTCCCGTGCGAGCACGGCAATTGGCGCCGGCATTGTCGCGCTGAAGAACAGCGTCTGACGACGGGTGGGAAGCTGAGCGAGGATCCGGCGGATCTCCGGAAGGAAGCCCATGTCGAGCATGCGGTCAGCTTCATCGAGCACCAGGTGCTCGATGTGCTTGAGGCTGGCGTAGCCGGAGCGCATGTGATCGATCAGCCGGCCGGGGGTCGCGATGATGATGTCGACGCCGCTGCGGAACGCGTGCTCCTGCGGGCCCATCGCCACCCCGCCGTAGACGGCAGCGCCGGTAACTGGTGTATGGAGGGCGAGCGCGTTGAAATCGTCGAGGATCTGTGCCGCCAGCTCACGCGTAGGGGCGAGGACGAGTGCTTTCGTGGTGCGACGCGGCCGATCGATCAGTCTGTTGATGATGGGGAGCAGGAAGGCGGCGGTTTTGCCGCTCCCGGTCTGCGCGCACGCCATGACGTCCCGCCCTTCCACGGCAGGGGGAATGGCTTCCGCCTGGACGGCGGTGGGGCGGACGAAGCCGAGCTCCTTGACGGCGGTGACGAGAGAGGGATTGAGCTTGAATTGAGTGAAAGGCACGTGTCGTTCGGATCCTCTGGAGGAAGTTGCGGAAAACAGCGGCGACTGCCGAGCGCCGGCGGGCTGTTCCTCAGCAGGGCCGGCCGGGCTGGCCTGACGCGGCAGAGCCCGTGGACCGGCGCGTTGCTGAACAGGGCGAGGCAGCAGGCCGCAAGGCGTACAGCACAACCACTACTGTATCGCAGGCGTGAGGGGGAAAGGCGGGGGGAGCCGTGGAGCCGCCCGAAGGCGGCTCCCGTTCAAGGCTTAGACGGCGTTTTCGGTCCGGTCCGAACCGAGCTGCTTCACCATCTTGTTATAGAGGCCGAGGATCAGGAAGGTGGGTGCCCACTGACCCACAAAGAGGCTGACGTGATCCTTGCCCATGAGGCGCAGGGTCAGCGAAGTAGCCATGGACCCGACGGCCGCCCACAGGAATGTATCCGAAGGCAGCTTGGACGTCTGCTGCTCAATCGCCTTCGCAACGGTTCCTTCTGTCTGCCCGCCGTACTGCCGATCCATCATTGATGCTGTGGCCATGCATTGCTCCTTGTTTTCATGACGTTGACGTTCACGTCAGAAATAGCAACCCCGGTGCCATGGATTGGCGCGCACGCTGAGCTGTCCTTCGCGGGATTCGGGTTTCAGTAGTACTGACGGTGCGGTTGAGCCTGCGGGGTTAAGATACTGCACACGTTCCACCCGAACTTATGTCTTCACACCTTCAGATCCTTCTGCTGGCCCTCTTCATGACGGCTCCCGCTCTGCAGCGGGGGCCCGCCGGGCCTCCTGAGACCTTGCGGCCAGGCGCGCGCGTCTGGCTCCACGCGCACAACTGTTACCCGGAGAAAGGGCTCTGGACCGATCGCCTCGACCGGGCACTCGCCACGCGCGCCGATCATCTGGCCATCGAGCAGGACGTCGCGTGGGCTGCCGACGCGCAGGGGCACGGCCGGTCAGTGGTCTCGCACGAAGCCAAGCTCACCGGGAACGAGCCGACCCTGGAGGAGCACTTCTTCAACCGGGTCCGGCCGATGATGGAACAGGCGCTGAAGGAGAACCGGCGCGAGACGTGGCCCCTCCTCGTGCTGCACCTCGACTTCAAGACACACGAGCCTGCCCATCACCAGGCTGTGTGGGACCTGCTCGGCAGGCACGAGTCCTGGCTCACTACGGCCGAGCGGGTTGCCGACGACACCCGGATCATGCCGTTCGTTCCGGGGCCTCTGCTCGTCTTGACGGAGGCGGGCGAGGGGCAGGTGGACACTTTTCATCTGAAGGTGCCGGTCGGAGAACGGCTGCGACTTTTCGGCACGGTCGTGCCGGTCCCGCCCACTGGCTCCAACTCAGAGGAACGCGCGGCCGCAGCCATATCGGCCACGCCCGAGGCACTGCTTCCAACCGGCGCGACGAACTACCGGCGCTGGGCGAACTTCTCCTGGGCGGTGGTCGAGCACGGAGGACAGGCCAAGGCCGGCGCATGGACACCGGAAGATGAGCGCCGGCTGCAGTCGCTGGTCTCCCGTGCGCACGGGCTGGGCCTCTGGATTCGGTTCTACACCCTGAACGGCCACCCTCCCGGGGAGGCGCCCGGCTGGACCGAAAGCTACAACTTCGGCTCGCTCAGCGCCGCGGAGACGCGGTGGAAGGCCGCCGTTGCCGCAGGCGTCGAGTTCGTGGCAACCGACCAGTACGAGGAGTTCGCCCGGATCCTGGCGGCGCGCCGCTGAAGCGACGGTTCACCGCTCTCCGGGCCTGCGGAACAGATCGTCGAGCAGAGACTTCGTCCGGCGGCGCAGCTCGTTCCCGATCGCCCGTCTGGCGGCCGCCGTGATGTCCAGCGAAATTCGTGTGCGCTCGAGCGTTCCGCTGATCGTGGCCGGCACGACGACCCGGCCGTCCTCCCCGGCGTAGCGGCGGAGGTCGGTGCCGGCCTGGGCCGTGAGCTCCGGCGACAGGACCACGTTTGCCGTCGCCTTGACGGCGCCCGTGACGAGGTTCACGGTGGCAGCTCCGGCCATGTCGAAGTCGCGTGATTCGAGCGCCAGGTTCTCCGAGCTCACCGAAGCTCCGGCCAGCGTAAACGTCCCTCCCAGCCGTGTGAAGACGGACCCTGTCCCCTCGGGGGGAGCGCCGGACGGCCTGCCGAACGCCAGCACGACAGCACGCACCATATCCATGCCCTGGATCGTTCCATTGGTGACCGCTGCCGTGACGTTCCCCCGTGCGCTGCGCATCAACGCGTCGGCGTCCGCTCCTGTGGCCGTGATCGACAGGGTTCCGCCGGCCCGCCCGGTGACACCCGACCCCCCCGCCTCCCGTTCCAGCAGC
Organism: Acidobacteriota bacterium; assembly: GCA_013697225.1. Lineage (GTDB taxonomy): Bacteria > Acidobacteriota > Vicinamibacteria > Vicinamibacterales > 2-12-FULL-66-21 > JACCXG01. The sequence goes on along the minus strand of JACCXG010000530.1, from coordinate 447 downwards.
CGGGCGACGTCCAGCCCCTCGAACCGGCCGGTCATCCGCAAGCGCGGCGCCCGGCCCGATGGATCGACGTCGACTCCCCCGTGCAGGCTCCCGCCGAAGATCCTGACGGACACCTCCTCGAGCAGGACTCGAGCGGGGACGATCCCGACCCGCGCCGACAGGTCATCGAACTCATAGGTGCCGAACCGTCCTCGTGCAGCCGTCAACGCAACGTCCATCCGCATGGGGTCCGCTTCATGGCCGCCGCGGGCCTTCTCCCCAGCGGGCCCGCCCCCCGTGAGCGCCGACGCGATCGCGAGGAGCTCCGCGAGATCGAGCACTTCGGTGCGTGCCTCGAGCCGCCCCTGCAGCCGCTCGATGCTGGTCAGCTCCCCCGGCCCCTCGATCGTGGTATTCCCCGCCCGCGCCGTCAGGCGTGAGATTTCGAGCCGATCGCCTTCTATGGAG
>JACCXG010000496.1 GCA_013697225.1 Acidobacteriota bacterium | reverse complement strand
ACCTGCAGGGGCAGCTCGTGATCCCCGGGTTCATCGAAGGGCACGGCCACTTCATGGGCCTCGGGCGCGCGGCGATGCAGCTCGATCTCATGAACACCACGAGCTGGGAGGAGATCGTCCGGATGGTCGCCGAGGAGGTGAAGACCGCGAGGCCGGGCCAGTGGATCTACGGCCGCGGGTGGCACCAGGAGAAATGGACAACGCCGCCTGTACCGAACGTCGAAGGGTTCCCCACACACGCGTCTCTCGACGCCGTGTCGCGGGACAACCCTGTCGTGCTGACCCACGCAAGCGGCCACGCGAGCTTTGTGAACGGCAAGGCGATGGAGCTCTCGGGCCTCACGCGGCGGACCCCCGATCCCCCCGGCGGCGAGATCATCAGGGCTGCGAACGGTCATCCCACGGGCGCGCTCCGCGAGACCGCCTCCGGCCTGATCCGCAGCGGGGCCGGAGAGCCGGAGCTGGGAGAGGATGGACGCCTCGAGCGTGCGCGGCGGGCACTCGATCTGGCGGGGAAGGAAGCCCTGTCGAAGGGGATCACCTCTTTTCAGGACGCCGGTTCCTCGTTTGCCGACATCGACCTGATGAAGGCGATGGTGGACGAGGGCGCCGCGGGGGTGAGGCTCTGGGTGATGATCCGCGCGAGCAACGCGGAGCTCGAAGAGAACCTCGCGAAGTATCGGATGGTCGATTACGGGAATGGGTTCCTGACCGTGCGTGCGATCAAGCATTCGATCGACGGTGCGCTCGGCTCACGCGGGGCGTGGCTGCTGGAGCCATACGCGGACAAGCCCGACAGCACCGGCCTCAACACCACCCCGGTCCAAACCATCGCGACCACCGCAAATCTTGCCCTGGAACATGGCTACCAGCTCTGCGTTCATGCGATCGGGGATCGGGCGAATCGCGAGACGCTCGATCTGTTCGAGAAAGCCTTTGCCGCACATCGCGGTGGAAAGGATTTGCGGTGGCGGGTCGAGCACGCGCAGCATCTGCACCCGGCAGACATCCCCCGGTTCGGCAGGCTTGGCGTGATCGCCTCGATGCAGGGGGTCCATTGCACATCGGATGCGCCGTATGTGCGCGCGCGCCTCGGGGAACAGCGAGCGCAGGAAGGGGCCTACATGTGGCAGGCCCTGAGGGGGAGCGGAGCCGTGATCGTCAACGGCACCGACGCGCCCGTGGAAGACGTGGATCCGATTGCCAGCTACTACTCCTCCGTGACCCGCAAGGGGGCTGACGGCTCCGTGTTCTTCCCAGGTCAGCGGATGACCCGCCTGGAGGCGTTGAAGTCCTACACGATCGACGCCGCTTACGCGGCCTTCGAGGAAGGCTCGAAGGGCACGCTCGCCCCTGGCAAGTACGCCGACATGGTCGTGCTCTCGAAAGACATCCTCACGATCCCGGAGGATGAGATCCCCGCCGCGACGGTCAGCTACACCATTGTCGGAGGGAAGGTACGGTACAGCAGATAATCAGCCTCCCGCCTGCCAGGTCCGGATCGACTCCAGGGGGTACAGCAGCATCAGGATGTTGAGCGTCAGGTTGTCGCGGATCCAGTATCCGACCACAAGCTCCATGACGAGCGCCGCGACGACCACGACGCGTACGGGCAGCGTTGCCGCCAGCCCGAATCCAGCCATCATCGCCCCAATGTCGGCCACGGAGTTGAGCACGCTGTCGCCGTAGTAGTCGAGCGAGATCGTGGCCTCCCGGTAGCGGTTGATCACCATCTCGGTGTTCTCGAAGATCTCCCAGGCGCTCTCGATGACCACCGCGGCGAGCAGTCGCACGCCGAGCGGCCAGCTTCTCGCCAGGAACCACAGCAACCCGTAGAACAGGAAGCCATGGATGATGTGCGAGAACGTGTACCAGTCGCTCAGGTGCTGTGAATTCTCGGAGCTGGCGACGATGCCGTGCCACGCTTTGACGTAGCCGCACTTGCAGATAGGCTCGCGACCCATCGTCAGCAGGATGCCGGCCGCGGCGAGGGTGATCAGGGCGGCCCCGGCCAGGTGGCGCGCGGTCAGCCGTGGAGGGGCCGTCATGGAATGTCGCGCATCGTAGCATGCGGCACCGGGCG
>JACCXG010000494.1 GCA_013697225.1 Acidobacteriota bacterium | reverse complement strand
CTCATGACCACCAACCAGATCGGCGACCTGCGTCCGGTGCCCGGCATGGGTTTCGGCCTGGGCTTCGAAACGACGGAACGCTACGGCGCGAACGGGTTGAGCTCGGTGGGCACCTTCGGGTGGGGCGTGCTTACGGGTCCACTTACCGCGTCGATCCCGAGGCACGGCTCACGATGGTGTTCATGATGCAGCTCATTCCGAACCGCACGGAGATGGGCCAGAGGTTCCCGACAGTCGTGTACCAGGCGCTGATAGACGGACCCGGGGCTGCACCGCACCAGAGATGACCGTCCATGGGCTGGCAGGAGAAAAGGGGCATGGCATGAACGGTGTGGGACGTATTGGATTCCTGAGATGGGGCGTGGTGCTTACCGTTCTGGCCCTGCCGCTGGCGCCGCTTGCACAGGAGCGCGGGTGGCAGGCTGATCCCGAAGTAGTACAGCGCACAGCGAAGGCACAGCCGGGCTTCAATTTCGAGGAATCGCAGGTGAACCCCTACGTGCTGCCGGACGTGTTGAAGTCCGGGACCGGCATGGTGACGACGCCGGAAGCGTGGGCCGCCCGCCGCGCCCAGATCCTGGAGCTGTTCAAGGAGCACGTGTACGGCCGGTCACCCGGCCTTCCTGAACGGTTGCAGTTCGAGGGGGTGGAGGAGAATGCGCGCGCCATGGACGGTGCGGCAACGCTCCGGCGCGTGGCCGTACTCAGCAGCCAGGGCGGGCGCGACCATCGTTTCGAGTTGACGTTGCTCCTGCCGAACGCCGCGAAGGAGCCGGTCGGGGTCATCCTGCTCCTGAACAACCGTCCTCTGAACAACGTGGATCCAACCCGGGCGGAGAAGTCAGGGTTCTGGCCGGCCGAGGCGGTGATTGCACGTGGGTACGGCATTGCCGCGCTGCAGGTCGGGGACCTTGCCCCGGACGACAAGGATCGGTTTCGCGAAGGGGTGATTGCACTCTTCGAAGGTCCCTCCTCTGCAGCCCGGCCGCCTGATGCCTGGGGCGCGCTGGCAGCCTGGGCCTGGGGGGCGAGCCGGGCGATGGACTACTTCGAGACCGACGGCCGGGTGGATGCGCGCCGCGTTGCAGTGCTCGGGCACTCGCGCGGCGGGAAAGCCGCGCTCTGGGCCGGCGCGCAGGACGAACGCTTCTCGCTGGTGATCTCCAACGAGTCGGGGCAGGGGGGGGCGGCGCTGAGCCGGCGGAACTTCGGGGAAACGGTTGCACGGATCACGAACAGCTTCCCCCACTGGTTCGCAGGCAACTACGCCTCGTTCAGCGGCCGCGAGGAGGCGCTTCCGATCGATCAGCACATGCTCCTCGCCCTCATCGCGCCTCGAGCCCTTTACGTGGCCAGCGCGGGCGAAGATCTGTGGGCAGACCCGCGCGGAGAGTATCTCTCACAGGTGCACGCCTCTCCGGTGTATGCCCTCTGGGGGGACCCTTCTATGACACCCGGCGACATGCCGCCACTCGGGCAGCCGCTGGTCGCCGGACGGCGCGGGTATCACGTGCGCAGCGGGACGCACAACCTGACCCCGTTCGACTGGGAGCGATTCGTCGATTTCGCAGATCGCCAGTGGGGGAAGAGGTAGGCGGCGCCTACTTCCCCCCTGCCGGCCGTCCCTCGACGTCCAGCACCACGACGTCACCGAGTCCGAGCTCGCGAACGTCCTTTTCAATCTGGGAGAGATCGCCGACGAGCAGGAGCGACGTGCCGGCCTCGACGGCGTACTTCGCTGCCGCGGCGTTTACCGAGCCCAGACTCGCGCCAAGCAGGCTTTCCGGCTCCCGCTGGAGTTCGGCCATCGGCAATCCGACGGTCCACAGCGCCAGCACCTGGTCGGCCACTCGCCCCACGGACTCGAACTGCTGCGCGTAACCGCGAATGCGCGTCAGGCGTGCGGCGCTCAGCTCGGTCTCGCTGATCGGCTTCGCCCCCGCGAAGTTCTTCAACTCCGTCATGAACTCGACGACCGATTCACGTGTCTTGTCGGTCTGTACGCCCCCCGAGGCGATGATGGTCCCTCCGTGCGTGAGCAGCGCCGCGTTCGAGAACACGCCGTACGAGTAGCCCTTGTCTTCCCGCAGGTTGAGATTGAGCCGCGTGCCAAAGCCGCCGCCGCCGTAGACAGCGTCAGCAAGAATCAGGGCGTAGTAGTCGTCAGCCGTGCGGGACGGCGCAGGCAGCACATGAGCCACGACGGTCTGGGCGGCATTCTGCCGGTCGATCAGGAAGACCTTGCCCGGCCCGACCGGACGGGGCGCCGGGATCGCTACTGGTGCTGCCGCACCGCCCGACCACCCCCCGAACGCCTTCCGGGCGAGCTCCGTCGCCTCCGCCAGCGTGATGTCCCCCGCAAAGACGAGCGCGGAGCTTCCCGGCTTCCAGTTCGCCTGGCGGAAGTTCACGAGGTCCTCCCGCGTCAGGCCTGCCACGGTGCCCGGAAGCCCCACCGGCGGGCGGCCGTAGGGATGCTCCAGGCCGAACGCCAGCATGAACGCCACACGGCCGGCAACAGCGGCTGGCGTGTTCGCCTGCTGTGCCAGGGCATCCAGCGCGAGCTTCTTCTCACGCTCGAATTCGTCCCCCGGAAACGCCGGATTCAGCGCCACGTCGGCGAGGATCGAGAGAGCGGGTGAGAGGTTCCGCATGAGAACGTCAACGTTCAGACGGGCATTCTCGCGTCCGACGCTCCAGCCCAGTGTGGTTCCCAGGTCTCCCATCGCGGAGTCGATCTCGAGAGCTCCTCGCGCTGCCGTGCCGCGCCGCATCACGCGGGCCGTCATGCTCGCGAGTCCCCCCTTCCCTTCGGGATCGCTGACGCTTCCCGCGCGGGAGGCGAGCGTCACGGAGACCTTCGGCAGATCCTGGCGCTCGACGACAAAAAGCTCGAAGCCGTTGTCGAGCTTTGCGGTCTTCACTTCGGGAGCGTTGAACGGCTTGTCCCCGCCGAGCGGTGGTTCCGTCGAACGGTCCACGGTTACGGCGGAAGGACGCCCCGATTGTTCAGGCCTGAACCTGACGAGCAACCGGTTGCGCGTATTGAGATAGCCGTCCACCGCCTCGCGCACGCTTGTCGTCGTCGCCTGGCGGTAACGAGCGAAATCCGCTCCGATCATGTCCGGGTTGCCGAGATACGTGTTGTATTGGTTCAGGATGTCAGCCTTGCCCCCGAAGCCTCCGATCCGCTCCAGCCCGGTGACGAAGTTGAACTCCCACTTCGTCTTCGCGCGCGCGAGCTCCTCCTCGGTCGGGCCCTCCTTCGCAAGGCGCGCGATCTCGTCGGTGACGACCCCCTCGATGGTCGCAAGGTCCGTCCCGGGCCTCGCCGTCACCCACATGATGAAGCTGCCCGTGAGCGGCTGCCCCGACGCGAACGCCACCGCGTTCGACGCCAGCGGTCTGTCGTAGATCAGCGCCCGGTTCAGACGTGCCGACAGCCCGTCGGTCAGGATGGTGGCGACCAGATTCAGCTCCGCGTCTCCTGCATCGAAGTAGGCGGGGGCGTGCCAGGCGAAGTACGTCCGCTCCTGCGGGACACGGTCGGCCACCTCCACGATCCGCTCGCCATCCAG
>JACCXG010000467.1 GCA_013697225.1 Acidobacteriota bacterium | reverse complement strand
GGGCACGGATCAATCGGCCAGCGCCGGCACCGATCTCAAGTGGGCTGTCACGCCGAACAGCGTGCTCGACCTGACGCTCAATCCGGACTTCGGGCAGAGCGACGTCGATCGCCAGGTCGTCAACCTCACGCGATTCTCGGTGTTCTTCCCCGAGCGGCGCCAGTTCTTCCTCGAGAACCGGGGCGTGTTCCTGTCCGGCAACGGCTCGCGTTTCGAGCCGTTCTTCTCGCGTCGCATCGGGCTCGACGAGGCCGGCGAGCCGATTCCCATCCGGGCGGGCGCACGGCTGACGTCGCGGTCGGCGGACCACGCGTTCGGCGTGCTCGCCCTCTCCCAGGGTGGAGACGGCACGGACGCCGAGTTCGGGGTCGTCCGTTACGTTCGCAACTTCAGCGGCCAGACCCGACGTCCACCTCCTTCGTGCGCGTCACACTCACCGCCTCCGCCACGAGCGGTGAGGGCGGCGAGGGGCTTGGCGGATACATCTGGGCGGCCAGCAGCACCAACTGGGGTTACGTCGGCTACATTTCGGAGCTCGTCACGGCCGGGTACGAGGCCCGCACCGGGTTCGTCGTCCGCCGCGACTACGTGCGCATCAGCCCGGCCGTGAACCTGGACTGGCGGCCGTCGTGGCGTCCCCGCACGGTGCGCCGATTCCAGCCCGGGTTCACGCTCGAGCACTTCGTGGATCCGAACGACGGCACGATGCAGGAGGGGTACCTGTCGATCCGGCCGCTGACGGTTCAGTTCGAGAACGGCGCGCAGGTGCAGTACAGCGCGCTGCCCAACTGGCAACGTCTGCGGACGCCGTTCCGGCCGGTACCCGGTGTCGAGATCGCGCCCGGAGGGTACGACTACCTTCAGCACTCGGTGACCGTCCAGACCGACCCGTCGGCGAGGTTCGCGACCCGCCTCGAAGGCACGATCGGAGGCTACTTCGACGGACGCCTGCAGACGTGGCGGACGCTCGTGCAGGCGACGCCCGACCCGCACGTCGCGCTCAACGCCAGCTACACGGTGAACCGGCTGTCGTCGGCCGGCGTCTCGCGCGCGTTGGTGACGACCCACCTGCTCGCGATTGAGACGCGTCTGGCCGCCAGTCCGCGGCTGCAGGTCGTGAGCTTTGCCCAGTGGAACACGGTGGCGCGCCAGCTCACCGTGAACGCGCGGCTGGCGTGGGAATACCGGCCACTGTCGTACTTCACGATCGTCTACAACGAACGTTCGGCGATCGACGGGCGCGGCGTGAGCGCGCCCGCGCCGCCTCGCTCGCGGCAGCTCCTCGCCAAGCTCACGTGGCTGCTGCAGCTGTAGCGGTCGAGGCTCACCCATCGCTGACGCGAGCTCGGGACGCGAGAATGGCCGGGTCACCATCCACCGGCGGAGAAGACGAATACGACTGCCTTCACTGCCCCCCTACTCGCCGCCGCGATACTTGCCGCCGCCCTGCCCTGGTCCATCCCCCGAAGCGAATCTGGCGGCCTCGGCCCCGCCGTCGCGGCAGCGCACCCAGGCTGCGCGGTACCCGGGTGGCGGTCCGAGGCACTGCGCTGCAGGTGGACGAGGGGGAGAGCGTCGTGATCCGGTGAGGTGAGAAGGACGAAGAAAACTCGTCCGCGCTCACTGCTCGGTGCGGCCGCGGGCGTGGCACTCGGCGGCGCCGCCGGGATCGGCGTGGCAGCCGCAGTTGGGGTCGTTGCATTCGCCGTGGCCCTGGCCGAGCAGCGGCGCGAACTCGTCGGCGAACCGGCGGGCGCCCTCCCGCCGTCCCTCTTCGCTCAAGCGGTATTCGCCCGAGCGGGGATCCTGCGTGACGTCGCCGCGCTGGAGCAGGTTGTCGAGGGTTGCCTGCACGGCGTCGGGCGGCTGCGCCAGGAAGCGCACGATGGTGTCGAACGCCGCGGCGCCGCGAAACCCCTCGCCTTCGAACCAGTAGAGCAGCTCGAGCAGCTCGTCCCGGCGGGCAATCGGATCGCCAGCCACGTCGTCGGTCACGGGCCACACTCCATCAGCGCCTGCACCTGCCGAGCCGCTACCGGCACGGCCGCGCGCACCGGCTCGGTCAGTTCCCAGACGAGATCGTCCACGGCGGCGGGCTCGCAGCCGACCAGGAACGTTTCCCTGGGGAGCGCGCCGAGCGCCTTGGCGACCCCCAGCGCGCGAGCCGGAACGGCCAGGTGCATGTCCACGTC
>JACCXG010000465.1 GCA_013697225.1 Acidobacteriota bacterium | reverse complement strand
CTTGACTAGGCCGGCTCGAGCACCTCATAGAAGTCGCGGACCCGGCTCTCCAGCATCGGCACGACCCTGCCGAGGATATTCTCCTTGAAGGCGTCGGTGGCCATGTGCGCCTCGTATCCCGAGCGATCGTGGTATTGCTCGTAGAGCAGGAACTTGCGAGGGTCGTCGACGGACCGGTTCACCGTGTAGAGCGCACAGCCCGATTCGCTGCGCGAGATCGGAATCATCGTCTCCAGTATCGCGGCGATCTCCTCCGCTTTTCCCTCTTTGGCATAATACTGCGCGGCAACCACAAACATAACGATATTCTCCTGTAGATGGATCTCTGACCAGAACGATTCAGGCGGTCACGATGGCCACGGCCCGCACCGGAGCCGCCGAGGCGCCCCGCCACTTGACCGGCAGGACGCTTACGGTGAACGAGTGATAGGGGGGCGGAATCTCATGCAGGTTGCAGAGGTTCTCCAGGTGGTAGTATTCCCGCTCTCGCATCACTCGATGGGCTTCCCAGAACTTCCGCCGTTCGAACATCTTCGCAACCGGCGGGTCGAAGCCGATGGCATCGATGCCCATCACCTTCACCCCGCGATCGAGCAGAGCGTGCACGGATTCCTTCGTCATGCCGGGATGGTTTGTTAGGTAGCTCTTCTCGAACCGCTGCTTTGCAGCATCGGTTCTCAGCAGCACGATATCGAGCGGCTTGATGCGATAGCCGTCCAGCCGGCGTTCGGCCGACTCCAGATCGGCGGGAGTGATCTCGTCGCCGGGCTCGAGGCGGGTCAGGTCGAGCACCACGCCATCCCCATAGCACAGCTCGATCGGGATCCCCTCCGCCCGTGGCGCGTCCGGCTTCACGTGTCCCCACGAGTCAATATGTGTGCCGATGTGGTCGCCCGTGACGATCATGCAGTGATTCGTGATCGCGTCGACCCCATATTGATCGGTTCCGACGCTTCGGGCCATCTCTGTGTAGCTTTCCATCTCGACGATGACCGGCTTGGCAACATTCGGGTAGGTCATCATTCCTTGGTAGACCTCCATGCTGAGGTCGATCAACTTCGGGCGTTGGGTCATGAGCCGTGTCAGGAGGATCGGGAGGTCGGTCAGGTCGTTTCGAGCGCGTGCCGGCACACTGATGATGAAGGCACAAAGAGGAGAACCCGGGCGTCACGTATGACACGTGACGCCCGAGTCGTGCGGCGGGATCCTGTCTCCGACGGGTGACCGCCAATCAGAACGTGAATCGGAGCCCGAGCTGGACCACGCGGTTCGTATTGGCGCGCACGCCGCTGATCGATCCGAAGTTCGGGTTCGTCTGCTCGCCGGTCGCGAAGTTGAACGTCGCTGTCGTGTTCACGCCCGCGTACTGCGTGGTGTTGAACGCATTGTACAGCTCCACGCGTACCTGCAGGTTGCGCCCGTTCCCCAGACCGAAGTTCTTCATCAGGTTGATGTCGTGGTTGATGTACCCGAGGCTCATCCTGGCGTCCTCCGTCCCGGCACCGAGCCCGGTGCCCTGGTAGAGCACGTCGTTCGGGTCGGTCAGCGGGCCGGGCGGCCGCACGCACTCCGTCCGGTACTGCCGCTCGAACGTCCGCTCGCCGCGCGGCAGATTCGGGTCGCATACGATGATCACCCGCGAGCCACCGAGCCCACCTGTCAGCTCCGCGGTAGACGCCGGTGCGCCGCTCCAGTTGAAGCCGAAATTCGACCAGGTGCCGCCGAGGGCGGTGGTGATTCCCGAGAACTGCCAGCCGTCGAGCACCCCGCGGGCCACGATGTTATTGCCCAGGAAGCGGCTTGCACCCGGCAGGAGCCAGTTGTAGGTGAACTTCAGGTTGTGCGGCCTGCTGCCGTTGTTGTGGGTGTTCCGGGCGCGGTTCTCCTCCTCGGTCCGGAACCAGTCGAAGCCCGTGTACTGCTCGGTGATGGACCCGGTGTAGTTGACGGCCCACGCGAAGTTGTTGGCGAGCCGCCGGCGGACTTCCATCTGGATGGCGTGGTAGTTGCGATACATGTCGTCCCGCCATATCCGCTGGGAGATCCCGCCGCGCCCGGGGAAGTTGGGCCGGAGGAAGTTGGTCGGCAGGACGTTGCCGGTCGTCCGATCGATCATGTCCGGCGTCGGATTGACGAGCAGCCTTGGATCGATGTCGTTGACCGGCAGCGTGTAGGACTGGCCGGCGTTGACCGCGAACGCGTTGCGCGTCGAATTGCCCACGTAGGCCACGTCGGCCAGCAGGCGCCACGGCAGCTCGCGCTGCACCCCGACACTCCAGGAGTGGACGGTGATGGGCCTGGTTTCGTCCGGGATCATCGTGCCCCCCTGCGGGTTCTGGAGCGACGGCGCGTTGAAGCGATTATCGATCGTGGTCCACTGCAGGTTCACGGTCTGGTTGTTCACACCGGCGAAGCCCCCGTACTGGCCGTCGCCGAGGCGATTGTAGCTCGTGCCGAATCCGCCGCGGACCGCGGTCTTGCCGTCGCCGGTGACGTCCCAGCCGAACCCGACGCGCGGCGCGGTCCGGATTCCAGCACTCGGGTACGGACCGGGAAGCTCACTGCCGAACACGGTGCCGTTGTGGATGTCGCCCGACCCCTCGACGATGGCGCCGATCCATGGGCTGGGCCGCA
>JACCXG010000464.1 GCA_013697225.1 Acidobacteriota bacterium | reverse complement strand
GGGGATTGTGGTACACGCCGACGCTCGCGTGAAGGCCCGTCTTGTTGTCGCCGGTGATGTCATACGCCACGCCGAGGCGCGGCTCCGGATGGATCCCCTGATTGTCGCGGAACCCCCGCGGGTAGTCCGGGTCGTCGCTTGCAACCATGCCATTGTAGCGGTTGCCCACCCCGGGCACGAACGACCCGACAAAGACGTTCGGCAGCGACTGACCCGTGACCGGATCGAACGCCACGTTGACGTTGTTGATCCGCGCCGGCTGGTAGAGCCGCGGCGCCTGGGCCGGATCGTAGCGTTCGGGTACGAACACGGCGGCCGACTGCTCGGAGTACCAGGGCTGGTACCACAGGAACCGCACACCATAATCCATGGTCAGCCGGCGGTTGGCTCTCCACGTGTCCTGCAGATAGAACTCAGAGACGAGGCGCTTCCCTTTGACCTCCGAGAAGGCGTCGATCTCGCGGTACTCCCGGAACGAGCCAATCAGCGCGTTCGCGTAGCTGTAGTTGGTGTCGAACGGGTTGCTCGTGTCGGTGTTGAAGAAGTACTCGCCCGACCAGGGCCCCGCACCGACGCCTCCACTTCCCTCCGAGTTGCGCGACTGCTCCAGGTAGATGCCCCCCTTGATCGAGTGGCTGCCCCGGATCCAGGTCAGGTTGCTGCGGACCGAGGTGAGCCAGCCCTCCCCCTGGTCCACCAGGCGATTGTCGTAGGTGAAGTTCGGCGAGTTGGGCACGTTGAAGTTCACCTTCGGGATCACGTTGCGGGGGTTGAGCTGCGGCGAGAACTGCCCCACGTTGAACCCGACGTTGTCGCGGTTGATCCGGTCCCAGTCTCCCTGCGTCAACGGGTAGAACTGCTCGGTCTGCTGCCGGATGCCGAAGTCGGTGTCGCTCACCAGGTTCGAGCGGATGATCTTCGTGTAGTTCGCACTCATCCCCCGGTCGGTGTTGAGGTAGTGGGTGTTGAAAAAGCCCCACTTGGCCGGCCCTGCGGTGATCTCGCTGCCGCGCTGGTCGGAATACCAGTCCTTGAACGTGAAGTAGAAGCTGTCGTTGCTCGACGGCCGCCAGTCCACACGAACGATGTTGTTCAGCTTCGGATTGTCGGCGTTCTCCTGTGTGGAGTGGTTGAACTGCCCTTGGGTGAACGCGCGATCGAAATTCGTGGGTCTCGGGAGCATGTTCAGCAATGCCAGGCCGTTCCGGTTGATCTGGTCGGCAGGAATCATGTTGCCGGGAAAACATCCCGGGCCGCCCGTCACGGCGTTGCACGCCCCCTCACGCTGCGGATCCTTGATGTTGATCAGCCGCCCCTGGCTGTCGAGCGTCTGTGAGAAGTCCCCGCGGAGCTCGGCCTCGGTCGGCATCATCCAATTGCGCAGGGGCCCCGGACGGTTCACGAGGGGCGCTTCCATCGAGTAGAAGAAGAACAGCTTCTTGTCACCCTTGTTCAGCCCGGGCACCGGGCCTCCCAGGTTGGCGCCATAGGTGTTGAAGCGGTATCGCGGCTTCTGGGCCCCGGCGCGGTTGACGAAGAAGTTGGTGGCGTTGAGCGCTTCATGACGACCGTAGTAGTACAGATTGCCCCGATAGGACGAGGATCCTCCCTTGCTCACGATCTGAAGCTGGCCGCCTCCCGCCCGCCCGTACTCCGCGCGGTAAGAGTTGAGCAGCAGCACGACTTCCGCAACGGCATCGAGGTTGATCTGCTGCGCCATCAGCCCGCTGTTGCCCACCTCGTTGGCAATCACGCCGTCGACCATGACGTTGCTCCAGTCGCGCCGTCCGCCGCCGACGTTCGGCACGGAAGTGCCGAAGCTCATGCCCAGCGAGTCGACGGTGTTCTCGTAGCGCACGCCAGGAAGGAGCCGCATGATCGACGTGACGTCGCGGCCGAGGACCTGCGTCTGCTCGATCTGTGTCGCCGTGATGACGCCGCTGTGCTGCGTCTCGGCGGTATTCACACGGCTCCCTCGCGCCTCGACCGTCACCGTCTCGCCGAGCGCGCCGACCTCCAGGCGCAATGTGCCAATGGACAGCCGTTCGGCCGCGCTCAGCACGACATTCCGACGCTCGAGCGTCCGGAAGCTCACCAGCTCCACTCGCGCGGTGTAGGTCCCGGGCTGCAGGCTGGTGATCTGAAAGTCTCCCCTCTCATCGCTCACCGCCACGCGGGTGTCATTCGTGGCCTCGTTGATGATCGTCACGGTCGCCCCAGGTACCATGGACCCTTGCTGATCCACGACCGTCCCGGAGATGGTTCCCGTGACCGCCTGGGCAGCGGCCGGGTGCGGCGCCAGCAGTGCGGCGGCCACGACCGCCGCGCACGCAAGTTGGAACCTCGAAATCGACATGAACCCTCCTCTGCCACGGAAACCCGCAGACGACGTGGGGACACTCCCCTGCTCTTGGAATGTCGGGACATTAGTCCCGAACCGGCGGCAGGTCAAATAGTGTCAGCATTCCACCCGCGATTTCGGACTTCGAAACGTCGGCACGGGGGCGAAGCCAGGGCGATCGAGGAATTTCGCAGGTTAGCACCCCGTCGAGCAGGGCGGCGGGCCGCTCAGTGGTCCGGTCTGATGAGGCTTGTTTCACAGTGCGCGACGCGGCTCCGCGGGGCTCGAGGTTCTCCCGGATGCCCGTGCATCGTACAATTGTTGAGCGCTGCACCACCGCTCGCGCTGAGGAGGATCCCCATGCCGTCTTCGCTCTCTCGCCGTCGTTTTCTACAGGGGGTCGCCGGTGCGGCGGCCGTCGCCCCGTTCGCGGGCACTGGCCTGCTGGCGCAGGACAGAAAAATCCGGCATGCGAGTGTCGGCGCCGCCGGGCAGGCGCTGGCCGACATTCGAGCGTTCTCGAGCCATCCGGCCTTCACCCTCGTTGCGGTAGCGGATACAGACCTGGCGCGCACCGCCGGGGTGAAGAAGCTCTTCCCGGATGTCCGGATCTATCAGGACTGGCGGGAGATGTTCCGGAAGGAAGAGCAGAACATCGACTCCGTTGGTGTCGTGACACCTGACCACATGCATGCCGCCGTTGCCCTGTCGGCCATGAAGATGGGGAAGCCTGTCTACGTGCAGAAGCCGCTGGCCCTGACCGTGCGCGAGACACGGATCCTCTCGCAGTACGCGCGGACACGGAACCTGGTGACGCAGATGGGGATCCAGATTTCCTCGCACGTGAGCCAGCGCGGGGCCGAGGCCCTCATCCAGCGGGGGGCGGTCGGCAAGATCCGGGAGGTGCACACCTTCTGCGATAAGGCGTGGGGAGACACCAGTCCAATCCCGACAGGAGCGGACCCGGTTCCCGAGACGCTCGACTGGGACGGATGGAT
>JACCXG010000416.1 GCA_013697225.1 Acidobacteriota bacterium | reverse complement strand
GATCGTCGAAGGTAATCCAGACGAGCGTCGGCTCGGTGGCAACCTGCCCCTCGTCCGGCTCCTGCTGGATGAAGTCGGTGATTGGCGGCAGCGTCGTGTACATCGCTTCGTCGAGCAGCCCGTCGATTCGCGGCGGGGTGGAGATGCGCACGGCACGCACCGTGACGCGCCCCTCGGCGTCGCGTGTCTTCACCGCGGGCGGGGTGAGGACCTCCTCCTGGGCTTCCCGGTAGCGCGGATTTCCAGCGCCTTCAGCTCCACCCGGGACCGCCGCTTCCACCGACGAAACCGTCAGAGCGAGGGCCGCAATAACCGCTGCGCATGCGGACGAGCGGAGGTGGGTGGACGAGCGGCACGGAGGGGCACACATCAAAGGGATAAGGGATTGAGGGACCCCTATGGCTTGGGAAAGGAGAATTATTCCGCGAAACCAGCGGAGGGGCAATAGGGGGAAGCAGTGGCCGTCGCGTAAAATAGGGGCACGTGAGCGAAGCCATACTCGAACTGAACGACGCGACGGTCGTCAAGGACGATCGCCCCGTGCTGGACCGGTTGACCCTGACGATTCGCGAGGGGGAACACACGGCGATTGTCGGCCCGAACGGGGCGGGGAAGTCCGTGCTCGTGGGGCTGCTGACACACCACGAGCGCGCGCTCGCCCGGACGAATGGCGATCCCCCGGTCCGGGTCTTCGGGCAGGACCGGTGGAACATCTTCGACCTCCGCTCGCAGCTCGGCATCGTCTCGGCCGCGCTGCACCAGCACTTCGTCAGCGGTAACAGCGAAGGGCGGATCACCGGGGATGCGGCGGTCGTGTCCGCGTTCCTCAACTCGTACGGCATCCTGCGGTACGGCGCGGTGACCGACGAGATGCGCGAGCGATCTGCGGAGGCACTGCGAACGGTGGGCGCCGCGCACCTGGCCAGGCGGACCCTCGACCAGATGTCGAGCGGCGAGGCCCGGCGGGTCATGCTGGCCCGTGCGCTGGTGACCCGGCCGCGCGCGCTCGTGCTGGACGAGCCAACGACAGGGCTCGATCTGGAGGCTCGGCACAGCTTCATGGAGCGCGTGCGTGCCATCGCGCGGCAGGGCACCACGCTGATCCTGATCACTCACCATGTCGAGGAGATCGTGCCGGAGGTTGAGCGGGTGATCCTGCTGCGCCAGGGGCGGATTGCTGCGGACGGACCGAAGCCGAGCGTCCTGGCTCCAGGTCCTCTGGGCGAGCTGTTCGGCATCCCGGTGACGCTGGACCAGCTGTCCGGGTACCACTACGCCCGGCCCGCAACTTAGATCCGCCCTGCCTCTTGATCCCTACTGCGCCCTTGTCGCTCGCCACGGCGAGGTGACGCCGGCGGTGGTCTTCACTGTTCCCTCGATCGTGTTGCCGTTGACCCGGCCTGTGTATTCGAGGTTCCCGCCGTAGAGCGTGATCACGTCCCCGCGCAGCTTCCCCTTGACCTCTCCCTTGCCATTGCCGGAGGTGATCGTGCCGCTCACGATCTGGAACTCCTGGCCGAGATCGAGTTCGCCCTCCGGCAGCCCCCATTTCCCTTCCACTCTGGCCGGCACAATCCAGAGGAGGGACGTGCACCAGCTCGTGCAGTCGCCGCTGATCGTCTCGCTCTCGTCGGCAGCCCACCCGGCAGGGGAGAACGTGTTCCCGACGATCCGCGTCCCGGGGGGGAGGGCGAGGAACTTCGGCACCAGCTTGTCGAGATTGTGCGGCAGGAGGAAAAGGGCAAGCACGGTGGCACGCGAGATATCGGCCTCGTACATGTCACCTTGAACGAACGAGGCCTTTCCGGCAACCCCGGCAGCCTCCGCGCTCTTCTTCGACAGCGCTACCATTTCCGGGTTGTATTCGACCCCCACTGCGGTCGCCCCGCGCTTTGCGGCGGCGATGATGTTGCGGCCATCGCCGGAGCCAAGGTCCATGACGTAGTCGTCAGCCGTCACGGCCGCCATGTCCAGCATCTTCTCGACGACCGCCTCCGGTGTCGGCACCCACACCACGTCCTTGCCTGCCTGCCCGACCGTCGGTTCGAAGGGTGCCTGTACGGCGGGGGTTTCCCCCTTCGCCGGTGGCGCTGCAGGCGCCTGCGCCGCTGCCACGCCTCCACTCACGAAAGTCATCGCCAGAAGACCTGGCGCCACATGCCGTAGAACCTTCACAAATCCCCCTCTTGCCATTGCTGTCAACTCTTCGTGGCCGACCAGGAGGACGGCCCGGACGACGCCTTGACGGTGCCCTGCATCCGGCCTCCCGCCACCTTCCCTGAGTACTCTGCATCACCGACGGAGAGTGAGATCTCTTCGCCGCGCAGCTTTCCCGTCACCGGCTGCGAGTTTCCTCGGGCCTGAAGGGTGCCCGACACTTCCTGGTGAGTCTGTGTCAGCGTCAGCGTCCCGTCTCCCATGCGCCACGTACCTTCCACCTTCGCGGGAATGATGAACAGGTGCGCCGTGCACCAGCTGTCGCAGCCTTCCTCGAGCTTCTCGGTGTGGTCCGGTTCCCAGCCCTCGACCCAGAACGTGTTGGCCACGATCCGGGAGCCAGGCGGGAGATCCAGGAATTTACCCTTCAGCTTCTCGAGGTTGCTGGGCAGCAGGAACAGCGCAAGGACCGTGGCCTTGGAGATGTCAGCCTCGTACATGTCCCCCTGGACGAACTCCGCCTTGTCAGCCACGCCGGCGGCGGCGGCTTCACGCTTCGAGAACTCCACCAGCTCGGGGTTGAACTCGACGCCCCGGCCCCTCACGCCCCGTTTGGCTGCGGCAATGATGGCGCGGCCATCGCCCGACCCGAGGTCCATCACGAAGTCCTTCGGGGTCACCTTCGCCACATCGAGCATTTTCTCGATCATCGCGTGGGAGGTGGGGACCCAGACGGCATCGCGTCCCGGCATGCCGACGATCGGCTTGTACGACTCCTTGTCGGCCGCGCTCTGCGCCTGTCCTGCCTGTGCCTGTCCGGTCTGTCCGCTCTGCCCCGCGGCGCCGGACAGGACGGCAGGTGTGGCCAGCGACACTGTGGATATGGCCAGGGATAGCAGAAGCGCGT
>JACCXG010000333.1 GCA_013697225.1 Acidobacteriota bacterium | reverse complement strand
TCGCGCGACTCGACGTTCGACGCGTCCTGGGAGTCGACCGCTGTGGTCACCGGATCGTCGTGATAGAACGTCGGCGCGCGGCGGGTCTGCGCCGGAAGGATCACGGTTGCCGCGCACACGGCGGCCACGGCGGCCCCCACCCGGGTGCCGCGCCGGCAGGAAGAGAGCAGGTTGATCGGATTCACGGAAATCACCAGAATTCGAGAGCGGCGCCGCTACCGGATGGGGGCGCTGAAACCAAAGATCAGGCGCAGGCCCTCGTCCCCGCGGGCCACCTCGATCCGCAGCAGGGTGGTCTGAGGGCCGTGGAACCGGAGACCAAGGCCGACGTTGCTCTTCAGGCGGTTGAAGTCGAGGTCGCCGCGGCGGCTGGTGACCTTCCCCGCATCGTAGAACAGCGCCATGTCGACGAACTCCTGCACGTACCACCGATACTCGCCGGTGAAGATGATCGAGTGGCGGTCGCGGAACCGGTAAGCGGAATACCCGCGAAGCTCCCCCGAGCCGCCCAGATCCGGCAGCAGGAAAAACGGGACCTCCTGCCCCGCGTCGACCGTTGTGGACGACGTCCGGACGGACAGGTCGAGCACCCAGTTGCCGTGGAGGATGGGTATCAGCTGCCGGGCAATGCCGTCGAGCCGCTGGAAGGAATACGGACCGGTATTCTGCTGCCGGTAGTCGTGCAGGCTGGCCTGGAGCAACGTGCCACTGCGGCTGTAGCCAGTGCCAGGCCTGCTGTCGATGCCAGCCGACACGAACGTGTGGACGTACTCAGGGTCCGCGGCGATACCAGGCATCTCGGCGGGCGTGAAGAGATCTTCCACCGATGACCGGTTCGTCTGCGCCCCGCCTGTGTCGTATCGCTCGTAACCGGCGCCGGCGCCGAGCCGAAGGAATTTGATCGGCCGCGCCTCGACCTGGGCGCTCAGCTCCGATCGCGCCTCGGAGAAGTCAGCTCTCGTGCGGGGAGACTCCTGTCCGAGCGCATACGCCGCCAGCTGCGGAGCATCCTGCCACCGCACCCGCCCCCCCAGCGTCACCCGCCCGCGGGCAATCGGCGGCGCTGCGGCCGACAGCTGCACCATCTTGAAGTTCCGGACGGAATAGGCCCCCTTGGCGATCAGGACCGAGCCGTTGTCGAACAACTTGCCGTAGGCCGGCCCCAGGGCCACCCCGGAGCCCTGCTTGATATCGCCAAAGGTGACGAACGAGCCGCGCACCACGGCAAACCCGCCGGCCTCTTCGATTTCGAGCAGCCGGCGCTCGAAGATGTTGCGTTTGTAGGGTTGAAGGTTGCGGGATTTCTCTTCCTGCTCCGCGGCGAGCGCCTCGGCTCTGCTCCCGGGGCTCTGTGCCAGAGCGGGGGGCGGCAGGATGACACAGGCCAGCAGAACAAACCCCACGCACACGCGCCACGGACGACTGGCAGCCACAGAAGCCTTACCTTTCAGGATTGACAGAGGACAACAGTAGATACCGCACTTCATGGAAGCCGCGCAAGCGGAGATAATTGTGGCGCGTTGCCCTCACTGCCCTATCGCCTGCCCCTGATCGGCTCCATACTCGTCGCCGCCTGCACGGCGCAGGCTCTGAGCCAGGCACGGCTCGGGTCGTGGCTGTTCTTCGCCATGGCCGCCGTGATGGCCGCCTGTCAGATTGCCGCGCTCGTCGCCACGAAGAACGTGCGCCCGACCCGCCGCCTGCTTCTCGTGGCTTTTCTGTTTGCCGCCGCATGCCGGGTTCCGCTCACCCTTGCACCGGTGAACTTCGACAGCGACATGATCCGGTACATCTGGGACGGACGCGTGCAGCGTCTGGGCTACAACCCGTATGGGCTGATCCCGTCAGACCCCGCCCTCGCCCACACCCACGACGCGGATACGGTGCGGATGCCCAGCCGTCATGTGCGGACTCCCTACCCCCCGGCCGCACAGCTGTTCTTCCGGACCGTCGTCTCGATCAGCGAATCGCCGCTGTTCATGAAGACGGTCTTCACGCTCTGTGACCTGGTCACGATTCTGATCCTGTGGCGGTGGCTCGCGGTGAGCGGGCGCAACGAGTGGCTCGCGCTGACCTACGCCTGGAACCCGCTCGTGATCCTGGAAGTAGCGCTCAGCAGCCACCTGGACGCCCTCGGCGCCATGTGCATCGTTGCGGCCGCCTATCTGCTCTCGCGGAGACGGACCGCCCTGGCCTCCGTCGCGTTCACACTGGCAGTCGCAACGAAGCTCCTGCCGATCGTGCTGGCGCCGCTGTTCCTGGGGCGGGTGCGCCCGCGGGATATTGCGTTGGGCCTCGGGCTGCTCGGGGCCTTGTACTTGCCGTTCATGTTCGGCGCCTCGCTTCCGGTCGGGGCCGTCCCGAGCGTGGTGGCGCACATCCGGTTCAACAGCCCGGTTTTCCGGCCGCT
>JACCXG010000292.1 GCA_013697225.1 Acidobacteriota bacterium | reverse complement strand
CGCCTGAACAGCGCCTGCTGGATGTCCTTCAGCAGCTCCGCGACCGCGCCGGCGATCCCCTCGACCGGCAGCGGCGTCTTCTCGCGAGTGTCGCGCCGGGCGACGACGACCTGCGCCTTTTCGATGTCCTTCGGGCCAATCTCTATCCGCAGCGGCACCCCGCGCAGTTCCCACTCGGCGAACTTCCACCCGGGTGTGTAGGCTTCGCGGTCGTCCAGCATGACGCGCACATCCCGTTCCAGAAGGGCGGCCTGCAGCTCGCGCGCCTTCGGGAGCACCGTCTCCTGCCAGTTGCCGCGCGGGATGGGGACGATGACGACCTGGTACGGTGCGACACGCGGGGGCAGAATCAGCCCGTTGTCGTCGCCGTGCATCATGATCACGGCCCCGATCAGACGCGTCGATACTCCCCACGACGTGGTCCAGGCGTGCTGCAGCGTCTTGTCGCGTCCCTGAAACTGAATCCCGAACGCCACGGCAAAGTTCTGCCCCAGGTCGTGCGACGTGCCTGCCTGCAGTGCACGGCCGTCCCCCATCAGCGCCTCGATGGAATAGGTGCGGGAGGCGCCGGCGAACTTCTCGGTCTCGCTCTTCTGCCCGTCGAGCACGGGCATCGCCAGCTCGTTCTCGGCGAACTCCTTGTACAACGCAAGAATCCGCAGCGTCTCTTCCTGAGCCTCCGCCTGGGTTTCATGCGCCGTGTGCCCTTCCTGCCAGAGGAACTCCGTCGTCCGGAGGAAGGGGCGCGTTACTTTCTCCCAGCGGACGACGTTGGCCCACTGGTTGATGAGGACCGGGAGATCCCGCCAGGACTGCACCCACTTGGCGTACAGCGTTCCGATGATCGCCTCGGACGTCGGCCTGACGACCAGCGGCTCGGCCAGCTCCTCGTCTCCCCCCCGGGTGACCCAGGCCACCTGCGGCGCGAACCCTTCCACGTGATCCTTCTCCTTCATCAGGAGACTGGAGGGAATGAACAGCGGGAAGTACGCGTTGACGTGGCCGGTGGCCTTGAACCGTTTGTCCAGCGAGGCCTGGATCAGCTCCCATATCGCATAACCGTAGGGCCTGATGGCCATGCAGCCCTTGACCTCGGTGTAGTCCGCCAGCTCCGCACGCCGGACCACGTCCAGATACCAGCGGGAAAAGTCCTCGCTCTGCGGGGTGATCTCGGTGACTGCGCCCTTGCTGTTCTTGTCCGCCATTCAATCCTCAGTCCCCTTCGCGCGTGTCGAACGCCCGCCGTTGCCAGTGCGCATCGTCGCGCTGGGAGAAATCCTCCCTGTAGTGCGCTCCGCGGCTCTCCTCGCGGCGAAGGGCCGCACGGGTGATGAGCCGGGCCACCGTCAGGATGCTGGCGGTGCGCCAGGCGGGCACATCCAGGGGCTCGCCGTCGAGTATACGGGCGTCGAGCGCGCGCCAGAGGGGATCGATCGTCTCGAGCGCGGCCGCCAGGCCGCGGGCCTCCCGGAACAGCCCCACGTTGTTCCACATCAATGCCTGGACCTCGGCCACCCCCGGTGCGCCGCCGGATGTCTTCCGGCCGTTGCCACTCGGCACAGCCGCCGAACCGGCGACCTGTGGACCGCCACCACCGGCGCGAGGCGGTGCGTCGTCGCGCATCGCACATCCGGCACGCGCGCCGAAAACGAGCCCCTCGAGCAGAGAGTTGCTCGCCAGCCTGTTCGCGCCGTGCACGCCCGTGCAGGCCACCTCTCCGGCCGCGTACAACCCGGGAACGGATGTGCGCCCGTCGATGTCCGTGTGCACGCCCCCCATGACGTAGTGGGCCGCAGGCCCGATGGGAATCCGATCGCTCGCGAGATCGAGCCCCACACGCCTGCACGCGTCGGAGATCAACGGGAAGCGGGAGTGGACGAAGGCGGCGTCGAGGTGCTCCATGGACAGGGAGACCTCGCCCGTCCGCTGTGTCTCCCGCACGATGGCCCGTGCGACGCGATCGCGCGGCGCCAGATCCCCCGCGCTGTCGTACCGGTCCATGAACGGGCGCCCCTCCCCGTTCAGCAGTCGCGCCCCTTCTCCGCGGAGCGCCTCGGACAACAGGAACCGCGGCTCTCCCGGCAGCTTCAACGCCGTCGGATGAAACTGCACGAACTCGAGGTCTGCGATCCGCGCGCCGCCCCGGTACGCCATCGCGATCCCATCGCCCGTTGCCACCGGCGGATTGGTCGTGTCGCGGTAGACGTGCCCGGCCCCCCCGGTGGCGAGCAGCACCGCGCCGGCCGAGGCGACACCCATAGTTCCGTCGTCGGCCAGGTATCGCACGCCCGTGCAACGCCCCTCCTCGACAATCAGATCGACCACGCGGGCGTGGGGGTGGGCACGGACGTGCGGCATGGCGGAGATGCGGCGGTACAGAACGCTGCCGATCTCGCGACCCGTGGCATCGCGCGCGTGCAGCACGCGCCGGACGCTGTGCGCGCCCTCTATAGCAAGGGCCGGCTGCCCGTCCGGGCCGCGGTCGAAGCGCGCCCCCCAGTCGATCAGCTCGCGGACGAAGCGCGGGCCGTCCTGGACGAGGGCCTTCACGGCGGCTTCGTCGCAGAGGCCGTCGCCGGCAGCCAGTGTGTCGGCGGCGTGGAGCTCTGGTGAGTCGTCAGGGCCAACCGCCGCAGCGATTCCCCCCTGTGCATGCCCGGTGTTGCCTTCGTCGGGCTCCGCCTTGGTGAGGACAAGGACCTCGCCGACAGGGCTGAGTTCGGCAGCGGCCCGCAGGCCGGCAATGCCGCTTCCGATGATGA
>JACCXG010000285.1 GCA_013697225.1 Acidobacteriota bacterium | reverse complement strand
ACCCGAGATTGATCACCCACAGCAGCGACGGCACGTCGTCTATGACGGGAAAGTCGATGATGTTGCCGGACTCGTGCTCGATGCTGCAGGTCCGGATCCAGTCGGGGCGGGGGACGGGGGCCCGCTTCATGAAGAAGAACTCGCCGTGTGCGCCGTGCGGGTAGCGCTTCATGACCATGGCGCGGTCGCGGATGTGCGGCAGGAGTACAGGGGCGACGTCGGCGTAGTACTGAAGCAGGTCTCCCTTGGTGATCCCCAGCTCGGGCCAGAATGCCTTGTCAAGGTTCGTCAGCTTGACTTCGCGGCCCTGCACGTCCAGGGTGACGGAGCCGCGCTTTGGCAGAGTGAGCTTCGGGGGCACCAGGCGATTGTAATCGGCAACCTGGGGGCGTGGCGCCGTCGCGGGAAGCATAAGATCGAGTCATGAGCCGACAGCCTCCGTTCGAAGAACAGCTGCCGCCCAATGGCCTGTTCGTCTGACGGATAGGGTGATGGGATGGTTTTCCCTTCGTCGCGGAATGCTGGCGGGCGAGGCTCAGTCGGTTCATTGAACAGCGAGCGGGTTCTTCCAGTTCAGACCAGCAAATCTGGCGAAGTCGCCGTCGGTCGAGCACAGGGTCAGGCCGTGCTCGATCGCGAGCGCCGCGAGGTGGGCATCGGGCACGAGCCGGCTCGTCATCCCGCGATCCTCCAGCAGCATCGTCAACAACCGCGGATGCTGTGCGCCCGGATCCGGGATCCAGACGTTGTCGAGCGCCAGCCACTCCCGGGCGCGCTCCCACGCGAGGTTTGGCGTGACAGGGCTGCGCATCACCACGGGATTCGACACCAGCCTGACGAACGCCAGGAGAGATGGCCACGGAATGCCGACTTGTGCTGCGCCATTCAGTTGGTTGTCGAACCACTGGCGGGCGATCTCGTGCTCCGGCGCTGACCCGTCGTTCGCATAGACCAGGAGATTGGCGTCCACCAGAATCACGTGTGCCGCTCCCCTTCGGTACGCGACAAAACTTCCTCCACGTTGTCGAGGCTTCCTACGAGGCTGCCGCCCAGCTGCCACGGCCGCGTCCGGTACGGCTCACGCGGAACAGAGGGCCTGCCAAGCACGCGCAGCCCCTCCCGGAGCGC
This sequence comes from Acidobacteriota bacterium, assembly GCA_013697225.1. GTDB lineage: Bacteria > Acidobacteriota > Vicinamibacteria > Vicinamibacterales > 2-12-FULL-66-21 > JACCXG01. The sequence continues at coordinate 3,037 of JACCXG010000285.1, read as the reverse complement.
ATCGTTCACGATCTGCTTCAGCGACGCGCCAGGGCGACGGGCGAGCAGCTTTTTCAGGAGCGCAGCGACATCATCGTCCAGCGTCAGAGTCGTTCGCACATCATGATGATGTCAACGTGATGCCTTGATGTCAACCGACTGGCCATCCCCGAAAGAGCTTCACACACCAGCAGAGGCTCGGCAGCGAAACGTCAGCTCCGGCGCTTCACATCCCTCATGATTCCCTTGATCGGAACGAGCTTCGGCGGACGCCGCCCGTGCCGCACCGCCCCTTTGACCGGTTCGTAGATCAGTTCCTCTCCGGCGCGGACGCACCGCAGCAGCAGGCCTCCGCGGCTCATGTCGCCGCGTCCGACGAAGTCGCGCGGAAACAGCAGCCGCTCGTCGAAGACCTCGAGCAGCACGTCCACATACTTGGCGGAGGCGACACTCCCGAGCAGCACGACCTCGCACTCGGTGCCCACTTCCTCCGCGAGCGCAGCGGCGCTTGCCCGCAGCGGTGTCCGGTAGCGCGGGTCGTCGGCGGCGATATCCACGCCAGCGAACGCGTGCAGCGCCTCCAGCGTCACCGCCGTCTCGGCGGCCCGGAGCCCCGCTGTCGGTGTGATCACCAGGGCTCCGCTCGCCGTAAGCGGGAGGTCCGGCTCCGGGGGGCGCGCGAACTCGAGCGCATAGGCGAGCTTCCCCCGGAAGTACAGCCCGCTGATGAACGAAAACGCCTCCCCAAGCGCCACCCCGGTGCGGCTGCGCAGACGCATCGCCAGGTCGAAGCGCGCCCGTTCCGAGAAGAGCATCTGCGCGCGGGGGCCCGAGCAGTTCGCCGGGGACAGCAGGAAAACGCGGGGCGGCATCGATAAGGTCCCTGCCCTGACGCCTCTCAGACGTCAGCCGTAGTATCGTAGGCGACTATGGTCACCACACCGGAACAACGCGACGGCATCGACCGGCGGGCGCAGCCACGCGGAGGGCGCCGCCCGAACGATCTGGACGGCTTCTCCCCGCTCGTCATGCTCGTTGGCGAGGGACCAGCGGTCGGCGATATGGCGGAGGCGGTCCTTGCAAAGCTTCGCTTCGGGGTTGCGGCGACGCCGAACGCCGACGACGCCCTGCGCGTGCTGACGACGCTGCGGCCCGACATCATCGTTGCGTCAGGAACAGATGCGGGACGCATCCGGCTGGAGGCGCCCGAGCACCTTTCGGTTGTCGCCATGACCGACGACATGCGCGGGAGCCCCCATCTCCTCGTGGATGCGATCCGGGAATCCATCAGAGCCAACCAGCCGGGTTGACAGGGCACCGCAGCCGCGTCAGAACCCCCAGCGGAGAAGCACGGCGCCGACCGTGAACCCTGCCCCCACGGATGCCAGCAGGACCAGATCGCCGCGCTTCAGTTTTCCGTCGGCAACGGCGGTACCCAGCGCGAGCGGAATGGTTGCCCCCGTCGTGTTGCCGAACCGCTCAAGGTTGATGATTACCTTCGACTCCGGCAGGCCCAGGCGCTCCGCGGCCGCAGAGATGATGCGGCGGTTCGCCTGGTGGGAGACGAACAGGTCCAGGTCAGCGGGCTTGAGACCGTTCCTGTCCAGCACGCGCCGGGAGATCTCCTCGGTCTTCCGGACCGCAAACTTGAAGACTGCCTGGCCGTCCTGCTTGACGTAGTGCATCCGGGTGTCGATCGTCTCGTGCGAGGCGGGCAGGCGGCTGCCGCCGGCCGGCATGCAGAGCGAGGGACCTCCGCTGCCATCGATCTCGTGCGCGAAATCCATGATCGCGGGGTCGTCTTCTCCGGCCGGCGAGAGCACCGCCGCGCCGGCACCGTCGCCGAACAGGATGCAGGTCGTCCGATCCGTGTAGTCGATGATGCTCGACATCGTATCGGCGCCCACGACCAGCACGTGGTCGTGGGCACCGGTCGCGATCATCTGTGCTCCTACCGTCAAGGCGTAGGTGAAGCCGGAACAGGCTGCGCCAAGATCGAAACCCCAGGCACGTGAGGCTCCCAGCTTTTCCTGCAGCACGCACGCCGTGCTCGGGAAGATGGTGTCGGGCGTTGTCGTCCCGACCACGATGAACTCGATGTCGGCCGGTGTGAGGCCTGCCTGTGCGACGGCACCCACGGCGGCCTCAAGAGCCAGGTCGGATGTGGCAATCCCCGGATCCACAACGTGACGTTCCCTGATGCCCGTCCGCTGGAGGATCCATTCGTCAGACGTGTCGACCAGCTTCTCGAGATCCCCATTCGTCAGCACGCGGGGAGGCACGTACGTCGAGAGCCCCGCGATCCGCACCGGCCGAAGCGACTTCACCAAAGGCGATCCTTTCCGGGCTTCGTCAGCCCGAAGTACTCGTAGGCCCGGGGCGTTGCCACGCGTCCTCGCGGTGTGCGCTCCAGGAAACCAATCTGGATGAGAAACGGCTCGTAGATGTCCTCGATGGCGTCCCGTTCCTCACTCAGCGCGGCGGCCAGGCTGCCGAGCCCCACCGGCCCGCCGCTGAACTTCTCGATGATCGTGAGCAGCAGCCGCCTGTCCGCCTCGTCGAACCCGTGACGATCGACCTGCAGCAGCTCGAGCGCCCGCTCCGCGACGTCCTTCGATATCCGGCCGTCGGCGCGGACCTGCGCGAAGTCTCTCACGCGGCGCAGGAGCCGGTTGGCCACCCGGGGTGTTCCACGCGAGCGCCCCGCGATCTCACGTGCGGCATCCGCATCAATCGGGACCCCCAGGATACGCGACGAGCGAAGCACGATCTCGTGAATGTCCCCTTCGGTGTAGTAATCGAGCCGAAGGACGATACCAAACCGGGCGCGAAGCGGCGAGGTGAGGAGCCCCGTCCGGGTCGTGGCGCCAATGAGGGTGAAAGGCTGCACGGGAAGCTTGATCGATCTCGCCCCCGGCCCCTCGCCGATGATGATATCGAGCTCGTAGTCCTCCATCGCGGGATAGAGAGTCTCTTCGATCGACGGAGCCATCCGGTGCACCTCGTCGATGAAGAGCACCTCGTGCGCCTGCAGGTTGCTCACCATTGCGGCGAGATC
>JACCXG010000449.1 GCA_013697225.1 Acidobacteriota bacterium | reverse complement strand
CATCATCCTCGAGGGGTTCGAGTTCCCGTACGAACTGGTCTTCCCGCAGGCACTCGACTCCGGCAACCTCTCGTCGAAGTACGACGTGATCATCTTCCCGTCCGGCGTCTGGCCTGCCGCCACCACTGCCGGCGGAGGCCCGGTGTCTCAGGCTGGCGCGAATGCCAGCCCGCGGAAGGACATTCCGGCCGAGTTCCGACGGATGCAGGGGGTGTACACCGCCGAGACGACAGGGCAGCAGCTCCTGAAGTTCGTTCAGCAGGGAGGCACCGTCCTGGGCGTCGGCCGCTCCGCTACCGGGCTGGCAGAGCTCTTCGACCTGCCGGTCACCAATCATCTGACCGAAAGGGCACCCGACGGCACGACCCGCGCGTTGAGCCCGGAGAAGCACTACGTGCCCGGCTCGGTGCTGCGGATGGCGGTGAACGCGTCCGCACCGATCGCCCACGGCATCACGAACCCGGTGGACGTCTTCTTCGACAACAGCCCTGTCTTCACGCTCAAGCCGGACGCTATGATGCAGCACGTGCAGCCGATAGCCTGGTTCGACACCGCGGCACCCCTCCGCAGCGGCTGGGCCCATGGCCAGGCCTACCTGGAGGGGGGCGTCCAGGTTCTCCATGCCGCGAGGGGCAGCGGCAATGTGTATCTGTTCGCCCCTGAGATCACGTTCCGTGCGCAGTCGCACGGAACCTTCAAGTTCCTGTTCAACGGCATCCACCTGGCGGCGATCCGGCCGCCGGCTTCGCGGGAACAGGAGGCGCCCGGGCGGATGACGGAGAACTGAGCAGCGGAACCGATCGAATCGGCGCGCTACGATAGCCGGATGACTGACTTCGAGAAGCTTGGGCTGTTCTACCTCGGACGGCGGCACGATCCCGCCACCGGAACGACCCTCGACGAGCCGATCCTCTACGACTCGCGCGATCTCGTCACCCATGCGGTGTGCGTCGGGATGACGGGGAGCGGCAAGACCGGTCTGTGCGTCGGGCTGATCGAGGAGGCGGCCATCGATGGTGTGCCTGTGATTGCCATAGATCCCAAAGGGGACCTCGGCAACCTGCTCCTGACCTTCCCGCGGCTCAGCGCATCGGAGTTCCGGCCGTGGATCGACGAAGACGACGCGCGCCGCGCCGGCCTGTCTGCGGACGCGTTCGCGGCGCACCAGGCCGACACCTGGTCGAAAGGGATCGGAGCCTGGGGGCAGGACGCCTCTCGCATCGAGCGCCTCCGCAGCGCTGCGGAGTTCTCCATCTTCACTCCGGGCAGCCGTGCCGGTCTGCCGGTCTCGATTCTCAGCTCCTTTGCCGCGCCTCCGCCATCCCAGCGCGAGGATGCCGAGTCTCTCGCCGAGCGGGCATCCGGTACCGCCACCAGCGCGCTGGTTCTCGCGGGGGCCGAGGGCACGCCGCGCAGCCGGGAGCACACCCTGGTCGCCTCACTGCTCGCGAATGCCTGGCTGGAGGGGCGCGATCTCGATCTCGCCGGCTTGATCCGCCAGGTGCAGACCCCGCCGTTCGACAAAGTTGGCGTTGTCGATCTGGAGTCGTTCTATCCAGCCAGGGAGCGGTTTGCGCTCGCGATGCGGCTGAACGGCGTACTTGCCGCCCCAGGGTTCGAGGCGTGGCTCGAAGGAGAGCCGCTGGATCCGCAGAGCCTTCTCTTCACGGATGCCGGGCGGCCTCGCGTGTCGATTTTTTCGATCGCGCACCTCGGGGATGCCGAGCGCATGTTCTTCGTCTCGCTCCTGCTCAACCAGGTGGTTACCTGGATGCGCCGGCAGACCGGGACGACGAGCCTCCGGGCGATCGTCTACATGGACGAGATCCTCGGGTACTTTCCGCCTGTCGCGAACCCTCCCTCGAAGGCGCCTCTGCTGACCCTGCTCAAACAGGGGCGTGCGTTTGGAACCGGCGTGCTGCTCGCCACCCAGAACCCCGTCGACCTGGATTACAAGGGGCTGGGAAACACGGGCACCTGGTTCATCGGACGCCTGCAGACGGAGCGTGATAAGGCACGGGTGCTCGAGGGGCTCGACAGCGTGGCCGGCGGCCTCGACCGGGCCGAGGCGGACCGGATCCTCTCCTCCCTTCGCAAGCGCATCTTCCTGATGCACAACGTGCACGAGGGAGCGCCTGCCGTGTTCGAGACACGCTGGACGCTGTCGTATCTCCGCGGACCGCTTTCGCGCGAGCAGATCAGGCTGCTCACACCTCAGGAGCAGCCGGCCCGGGTCCCCCCACCCTCGCCCCGCGTACTGCCCGCCGCCTCCCTTGGCGCACCGGATGCGGGCGCGGAGCGCCCGATTGTGCCCCCGGGCGTCCAGGAGTTCTTCGTTCCTGCCAGGGGACGTGAGGCTGGCGTGGTGTACCGTCCGCGCATTATCGGCAGTGCCCGTCTCACGTTCAGCGACCGCTCGCTAGGACTCAGCACGACAGCCGACGTGCTCTACGCCACAGGAGTGGACGAAGGGGCAGTGGAGGTGGACTGGACAGATGGCGTGAGACTCGACATCACGGCACGGGATCTTCAACGCGAGCCCGCTCACGGGGCCACCTTTACACCCCTTCCGCCGCCGGCAACCCAGCCGCGCCGGTATGCCGCGTGGGAGAAGGCGTTCTCGCGATGGCTGGCGCAGAACGAAGGGATCGAGCTGCTTCGCCATACGACCCTTGGTCTGGCTTCGACGCCGGGAGAATCGGAGCGGGACTTCCGCATCCGACTGCAGCTTGCCGCCCGGACGGCGCGCGATGCCGCGATGGACGCTGTCAGGAAGAAGTACGCCACGAAACAAGCCGCGCTCGCCGCGCGCCTCGCGCGCGCGGAGCAGGCCGTGGATCGGGAGCAGCAGCAGGCGACCGGCCAGAAGCTGCAGACAGCCGTTTCGTTTGGCGCCACACTGCTCGGTGCAATGTTCGGGCGCAAGACGGCAAGCCTCGGCAACCTTGGACGTGCGACGACAACGGCGCGCGGAGTCGGCCGCAGCATGAAGGAAGCTTCCGATGTGAAGCGTGCTGTCGAAACGGTCGCCTCGGTGAAAGCCGCGGTGGCAGCTCTCGAGGAGCAGATTGCCGCCGATGTCGACGCGGCGACAGGCCGCTACGAAGAGGAGGCGCCGCTCGAGCGGGTAAGGGTTCCGCCTGCTCGGGGCGGGGTAGACGTGCAGTTCGTGGGACTGGCCTGGATTCCCCTGACATCTCCCGACGAGGGCGCGCCATCCAGCTGAGGACGCGCCGGCGGGCCGCCGTCTCCGGGCCGGCCGCTCTGGACCACCAGCGACATCAGCCCCTCCTTCGGGAGCATCACGAGGCCGACCACATAAAGCGCGAGTGCCACGAAAGCTACATAGCCGGTTACAGGGGAGTTCGGCTGGTATGCCACCCCGCCCAACGTCGCGCCCGACATCAGCGTCGTCAGCAGGCGGTGCAGGACACCGCCGTCCGGGGCGTAGAGTGCTTCCACAACGATGTAGCGGAGGACGAAGAGGGAGCCGAGCAGGACGAGCAGGCTGCGAAGCAGGCCACTGCGATCGGCGCCGGCCGCATTCATCGTCATCAGCTGGCAGAAGAAGAACACCGCGAAGGCCGCGTGGAGGAGTCCGCGATCCGGCAGGACCAGGTTGACGGCCTGGCCGGACGCGGCGAACAGGGTGAACAACACGATTCCCCCGGATACGTTCTCGAAAGGGGAACGGCCGCCGTGCATCAGGAACTGGGGCACGAGAATGCCCCCGCGTGTGAGTGTGCCGAGCAGCAGGACGCCGAGGATGAGCGCGGTGAGCGACGGCGGCACGAACTGAATGGTGGCGGCAACGCGAAACCCGCCGAGGAGCGCGACAGTGAGGAACAGCGCGGGAAGAACAACCGCCTCGCGAAGCGGGGTCATTTGCGCTGTCCGAACACTCGCATCGGGTTGAAGTCGGAGACGTCGCGGCGGAGTCCCCGCTGGAATTCAGCCCTCAGCTCTTCAGCCGAGCGCATGCCCAGCGTCTCGTCCTCGACAACGATTCGATTGCCTGGCGCCACGGCGATTGCCCGCTCCAGGGTCTCGAGCCCCTGCGTGAAGAGGCGGTCGTCGTTATAGAGCCGCCCCCACCCCTCACGGTAGAAGGAATAGGCGATGTAGAACTGGGTGCGGGAGTCGCGGTGCGCCGGGTCCGCCCGTTCGAACGCCATCCGGGCCTCGGGAAACTTCTCGGCCCGGAAGAACGTCAGCCCATCGTCGAAGGCACGGTCGTCGATACGATAGGCGCCGACGGTGGCGGCCAGGCCGCCCAGGGCTTCCGCGCGGCTCTGCGGCTGGGAGCCGTATATCCAGACGATCGCGCCCGCGTAAGCGAGAGACATAGCCAGCCCGACTGCCCGTACCATCCGCAGATTGTACGGGGAATCGAGCGCCGCGTTTACTTGGTGTGTTCGGGTGGTTCGGTGGCGTGGCGGACCTCGTCGTCGGTCTGGCGCACCATCTCCCCCTGCGAGGCGACGGCGGCGGCTTCCCCTGCTACGCCGGCCACGATCTCTGTGTCGACCCGCGGGTTGCCTGCAGGGCCGCTGAAGGTGTCCGCCTGAATGGTGGGATCCGCATAGCTTCCGCCCTCGTCTCCTACCTCGGCAGTGACGGGCAGTGTCTTGTCAGCACGGTCATCGGTACGACTCATCGGGGTGTCCTCCTGAGCCATGCTCAGCAAACGGGTGGCCAGGACATCGGGTCGACTGCCGCGTGCGATGTACGGCTTCATGCGCGCGGCGTGTCTGTGTCTGGCGCTCCTGGTCTTTCGAGCTGAGCGGAAGCGCAGTCCGCCGCCCGGTTTCTGCTCGGCACCCCCCGGGGTGCTTTCCCGCCGTACGCCGAGGAGTGTGGCTGGAGGATGCCGGCCATTCTACTGCTGCCGCGGTCTGGCAGCGGAGGCCAGCTGACGCTTGGAGCTCACGGTCACCGGGCGGCCGTTGATGGACTCGTACTCGTAGACCACCTGCATGGTGGATCGCCCCGCCAGCTTGAGCTGTGCCTGGGACTCGGTCGAAGTCGGTACCCGCACGCCATCGACCGTTGCGAAGTGACGGACCACGTTGACCAGACTCGTCCAGAAGGAGGGATTCCGGGCGAGCCGTCCCTCGATACGGAGCAGGTCGTTACCGTCTGGGCTGAGCACCATCCGTCCGTCAACGAGCACCACGTCCTTGCGTTTCGGTTTCATGCGCACGTAGCGCACGCCGTCTGCCTCTTCACCCGGTTCGGTGAAGACATAGTTGGCATCCGTGAGGGCGGCGCGGTGCATCCCTTCAGCAACGATCTCCTGCTCGCGTTTGAGAACCGCGCGGAGCACTTTGTTCCGGATGTGCTCCGAGCCCCGTTCGCTGAGAATCCGATAGCGAAAGCCGGTTGCGTCGAGCTCGGTCCATGCGTCGAGCCACGCCTCCTGATCGAAGCGGTCGCTCCTGGCGTGCATGCGGCGAAACCCGCGATACTCCGTCAGCTCTGCGCTTGCGCTGGGTACCAGTCGAGGTGAAGCCGCGGGCTCGGTCCCGCGGCCGGTGGCCGGCCAGGCCGCGAGGAGCAGGAGTGTGGCGCCCGCTGCCCATATCGACGACCGCCGGCGGTTGCTGCCCCTCTGTTTTGCCCGCAGGTGTTCCATCGCCACCTCCCGGGGCCCCCACGTCGCAAGAAGCGTGCTCGCAACGGGTGTCGAGGGGCATCGGCTGTGAGCAGCAGACTCAGCCTGTCGAGGTGGCGGTTGTCACCAGGCTTGCGTCAGGGGACGGCGTACGATCGGTCCGCCACAGAGCGACTGCTGCAATGGCTGCCACGACCAGCCCGTACTCGACAGCCATGAGACCTGCGGGGACCCGCCACTCGGCCCCCGAGAGCGAACGCTCCCACACGACGTAGACCGGAATGACAGCGTAGGTCCACACGGCGAGCGGGAGGGTGGCCCGGGTAAAGAGGAACGGCGTGAAATACAGGAGGTACCACGGGTAGATGACTGGCGCGCAGGCCAGCGCCAGGGCCATCGGCCAGGCCCA